>JBFKSL010000063.1:0-12466 GCA_041626995.1 Ketobacter sp.
AGGAGGAGGATTACTGTATGGCCACCATTACTTTTCCGGAAGCTTGATATTCATATTATTTTTAATTTCTGCAACAGCAAACCGCTATGCTTTACCCACTATCTGGCTGGGCAGTGCTGCTCTTTCTATGCTGTTTATTGGTGATCAAGGTTGCCCGCACAGCTTCTACGGTTTACCTCTATTAAGCTTGGTCTTATTTGGTTTTATTCACGTTCAATCACATATTCGCTACAAGAAAGGGCTGCAAAAGTCCCTTGAAATCAAGAAAACGCTACAAGCCAATAAGCCTTTAACCACTCGTTCATGGATAGGGAAAATAGATAATGAGCTCAGCGATGAAGACCTGGCACACAGCAAATTTATTTTAGATCGAGCGCTGCAACCGCTAGATGAATTCAATGGTTTAAAAGAATTAGAACCCTATGGCACGTCAGCCCTACGCTACCAACTTAATTACGCGCAATATGCATTGGCCATGTACAACTACTGCCATACCCCCGCCTTCGGCGGCTACCTACAGGAAGCCCAGCGGCGCTTGATTGAAAAGATGACAGCCCCAAATGCCTGGCGATATTGGTACAGTGAAAATATGTGGGGCAATCTGGACAGCAACCCTGACCCCATTCGCCGCGATAACATTATGTTCTCCGGCTACCTTGGCCAAATGCTAGGAATGTATCAAACGGTTAGCGGTGACAACCACTACCAATCCGAAGACGCTTTGATCTTTCAACGCAACAACAAACAAAGCTTTCCCTATAACCACACGGGTATCAATCAAAAGGTTTTTGAAAACTTTAGCGCATCAGAGTTTTGCCTTTATCCCTGCGAACCCAACTGGTCATACACCATGTGTAATCCATTTGGACTTAATAGTTTGCTCATGAATGACCGATTATTTGGTAGTAACTTTTTTGCGCAGACAAAAGAACGCTATGAAAATAATCTCCGCAACGAGTTTATGTATGCCGATGGTAGCTTTGTGTCGCTACGATCAATGCTGTGGGGCATCAACATTCCTGGATTTAACTTAGATGTGAATGACGGGCTTTCTGTTTTCTTGCATCATCCCTGCCTGCCTGATTTAGCAGAAACCTGCTGGGAAATGATGCGTTACCAACACTTTAAAACCAATCCAAAAAAACATTATCAACTAAAAAAGAAAGGCCAGATTGATATTGGCAATTATCGCCATACGGCTATTGGCCCCTATGCCACACTCTTGTTAGCAGCAAAAGAAATGGGAGACATGGAAGTTTATCATTCAGTTTTAAGCAATATAGAAGACATCGCAAGTAAGACTATCGAGCAAGATGAGCTGGTATACAAAGGGTTATCCAACCTCACCAGCTTTATCCTAGCCATGGCCAAGTTCAGCCGCCCCGCAGCCTTTCACGATATTATTACTACTGGAATGCCACCAACCTGGCAAAAAGGCCCGCAACTGCTTGATGCACCCTACCCTCAGTGCTTAGTGTACAGAGCGGTAACCGATGGCAGAGCGTTAGAAATAGGAATAAAAACAAATACCACAAATAAACTGATGTTGCAGCTAGGACAGCTTATTCCCAACAAGCAATATCGATTGCATTGCGAAAATCCACACAGCAGACAAAGTGAGCTTTTCTTTGCCGACTTTCATGGTCGTGCGCAACTATCACTCCATTGCAACTATCGTAACAAGTTATTCATTCACCCCGTGGATTAGGAGAGGAATCATGCTGCCTTGTTGCTTATTTATGACACTTATTTTTGGTGGCAGTTTTCTCTGCAAAGAAGCCATTAAAAATCTCTCACTGAAACTAATATCAGGAAAGAGAACACAACAACAGATATGGCAACGCCCGCAATGGCGCTCTAGCCGTTACAACGCACCCTTTTAACTGCGTCCAACCAGCCACTATACAGCCTATTGCGAAGCTTATCGTCCATCACCGGAACAAAATGACGCTGACAGTGCCATAGCTCAGAAATTTCATCTAACGACTTATACACGCCTACCTGCAAACCCGCCAGGTAGGCTACGCCCAGGGCCGTGGTTTCGATCACCGCCGGGCGATCTACATTTACATTCAAAACATCACTTAAGAATTGCACTACCCAGTTATTCGCTACCATACCGCCATCCACGCGCAAGGTTGTGGGTTTACCTGCTCCATCGCCTTCCATGGCATGAATCAGATCTTTGGTTTGATAGGCCACTGATTGCAACCCAGCAGTAACGATATCTTTAATTCCGGTGTCGCGGGTTAATCCAAATAAGGCACCACGAGCTTCAGGGTCCCAATAGGGCGCACCCAAACCGGTAAAAGCAGGCACCATATATACACCGTGCTCTACCCCCACCTCCTGGGCCATGGCTTCTGTTTCGCGCGCGTGAGATATTAACTCCACCCCATCCCGCAACCATTGAATTGCTGCACCCGCTATAAAGATGCTGCCTTCCAAGCCATAGGTGGTCTTGCCGTTTAATCGATAGGCCACCGTCGTCAACAAACGGTTATCGGACTGCAAGGGCTCATCACCCGTGTTCAAAATCATAAAACAGCCAGTACCATAGGTGCTCTTGACCATGCCAGGTTGGTAACAGGCCTGCCCAATAAGCGCTGCCTGCTGATCCCCAGCCATACCGGCAACCGCAATGGACTCTCCAAACAATTCAGGCAAAGTGGAACCAAAATCCGCAGCGCAATCTTCCACTTGTGGTAACACCGATGCAGGCACGTTGAACGCTTTTAACAACTCCTCATCCCATTGCTGGGTTTTGATATTAAACAACAAAGTGCGAGAGGCGTTGGTAGCATCGGTTTTATGGCTTTTGCCACCGGTTAAGCGCCACAACAAAAATGTATCCACAGTGCCAAACGCCAACTTACCCTGTTCAGCCTTCTCCCTGGCACCGGCAACGTTATCCAAAATCCAGGCTATTTTGGTTGCCGAAAAATAAGGGTCAATCAACAGGCCGGTTTTTTCCTGCACGGCTTCTTCTGTAATGGTCTGCTTTAATGCAACGCAAGTATCCGACGTGCGGCGATCTTGCCACACAATGGCACGATATACGGGTTCACCGGTTTCACGATCCCATACCAATGTGGTTTCACGCTGGTTAGTTATGCCAATTCCAGCGATATCCTTTGCATTCAATTGTGCATTAGCCAATGCCTCGCGACAGACCGCCAATGTGGATTGCCAAATTTCTTCTGGCTCATGCTCGACCCAACCATCCGCAGGAAAGTGCTGAGTGAACTCTTGTTGAGCAGTAGTGACTATAGAGCCACGCTGATCAAATATGATGGCTCGTGAACTTGTGGTTCCCTGATCGATGGATAGCAAATATTGGCTCATGAGAACATCCCTATATTGGTGTATGATTGTGGCCTAAGAATGATTACAGCGAGAATACAACGTGGCAAACCTTTCGCAAACCGCCCGTCATGAAAAAATTGTTGAACTGGTGAACGCAAAGGGCTTTGTATCCATTGAAGATCTAGCCAAGCACTTTGACATTACCCCGCAAACCATGCGTCGCGATATTAATCAATTGGCATCAGAAAACAAGCTAAGACGTTTTCATGGCGGAGCCAGTGCTGCCCCCAGCACAGTTAATACTGCCTATGCAGAGCGTAAGCAACAGCAATCTAAGGAAAAGAACCATATTGCGCAATTGGTGGCAGAGCACATTCCTGATCATGCCTCACTGTTTATTAATATCGGTACCACCAACGAAGCCATAGCCAAAGCTCTACTTGGTCACACCGGTTTAAAGATCATCACCAACAACCTTCATGTAGCTGCCATTGTTAGCGGCAAAGAAGATTTTGATGTGATTATCGCCGGAGGAAAAGTGCGTAGCCGGGACGGCGGCATTATTGGTGAAGCGACAATGGATTTCGTATCTCAGTTTAGAGTGGATTACGGCATTATTGGAATTTCCGGCATTGATGAGGATGGATCATTACTGGAATTTGATTATCAAGAAGTGCGTGTGGCACAGGCGTTAATACAAAACTCACGGCAAGTGCTGCTGGCTTGCGATCACACCAAATTTGGTCGTCACGCAATGATCAAATTAGGGGATTTAGACAACGTACACACACTGGTAACCGATCGACAACCCAGCGCAGAATTTAATACTCTGCTTGCTGAAAAGAATGTTAATTTGCTGGTTACCGAAAAAGGTGAAGACGAATAAACGCCATCACCTTATATAGCTGATAATCAGTCGCTTAGTATTGTCTCTTCACTGGTTATACTTACTTTGATATTGTCATAGCGAAATTTATTCAGGCGACCTATCCACAAGGCGGTTAGGTCCGTCCACTCTTCACCAAACTCTTCCGTTCTGAAAATATTGGCCTGCCCGTCTCCTGGCACAACGTGTTCAAGCACTTCACCACTATGAGTATATCCTTTAAAGATAACCTCTCTTTCCAACATTATGGCTAAATCAATACTGTGCAAACGAAAGCGATAACCGTTTTCATGATATAAAAATGAACCCTGATCGCCAGATCCAGGAAAAGCATGTACTGTACCGTTACTAATGCCGGTTCCGTTAATCGATGGATCAATCCGATGCATCAAATTCAAATTAAACCCATTTTCTTCGTAAGGTATAAAGCTACCAATTACTACGCCACTAGCTGCAGTAATCGGAGGCTGATCCAAACCCAGGATATATTCACCCTGTTCCGTTTCCACCTCATCAAGCTGAAAATCCCGACTCCAGACACCTTCGACTCGTAGGTTATCAATTACAACCAGGCCCCCATCTTGGCTATGCTCGATCCATAAAGAACCAAGATCATTTTGCGGAGATGTTTTTAATACGTAGGGGCCTCTTTCAAACTCCCCGTTAAGACGATAGGTAACCAACTTGGCTTGTATATCCAACAGCGCTTCAAAATGAACTGGGGTTCCAACCTGATAATCTTCCACCTCCTGAGATGCCCAGTGATGAATAATGCCAAACTCATACAAAGTCCCTCCACCCATTGGCCCGAACATTATGCGCGAATAACCTTCGGCGTTCACCGGATCAGAAAGTACCAAATCCATGGCAATTCTATACTTATCTGCACCATAACCAACCGGAAGCCTTACTATGCCTTTGTTACTGTTGTCGTCCGGGTCGCGCCCAAACAACATAGCCTGTCCTGATAGCTGTGGGTATGCATCCGTGATCAAAGGGCCGCGATAGGGAAAATACGTTGGAAGGAGGTTCGGCCCAGGACCCCAGGTTGGCTCAACACCCACTTGATGCAATGGTGATTCAAAATCGTATTGATAGATTCTGCCAACAAAGTCGGGTTTAAATACTGCTGTGATCGACTTACTAATCCACGGCCCGACATCGGCAATGCAAACATCATTGTCCACACGATTACAGCCGAGCCATTTGGAAAAATAATATCCTTCCTGGGCCTGCTGCGTCAGCTCAATTGTTTGATTATCAGCATATTGGGCGGAACATTCTTCACCACACTGAATAAGCGCATCGGACGAAACAACACCCCCTTCTCCTTCAACGTTCACGGAAAGCTTGCAAGCACCTAACGATAATGAAGCAAGCACCAGAACAAGTTTGCTCAATTTTAATCTCATGAATTTTCCCCATTGTTTGAATAGACACCTTCAATTCCTTGAAGGCACCCGCAATGTAACCAGCCAGTGCGAGTGGCTCTATATGAGCTAGGGGTAAATGACCTGTTTCTTGTGGTTGTTGTCCATCGGGCGACCAAATCAGAAAGAGGACAACTTAAGCAAAGACCTAAATACATTAGCTTAATCGAGACTAATTGTTCACATATATTCATATACGAACTTTTTCGAACCCTATATAATGATTCTATATCTTCTTTAATTTCTCATAAGGCCACAAAATGAACATCACTTCAGCCAGATACGACCTATTCATTGTAGGCGGAGGAATTAACGGCACCGGCATTGCCGCAGAGGCCAGCCGCTATGGGCTCAATGTGGGCTTGTGCGAACAATCTGATCTGGCCAGCGCCACATCCTCAGCCAGCAGCAAACTGATTCATGGTGGCCTGCGTTACCTGGAACACTACGAGTTCAGATTAGTGCGAGAAGCACTGGCTGAACGGGAAGTGCTTCTAAAGGCTGCTCCGCACTTGATCAAACCTTTGCGCTTTGTATTGCCTCATCGGCCCCACTTGCGCCCTGCCTGGATGATTCAAATGGGGTTGTTCTTTTATGATCACCTAAGCACACGCAATCAATTACCGGCTTCCCACAAAGTTAAATTCACCGAGGATGCTAACAATCCGCTACAGCGCGAAATCACACAGGGATTTGAATACTCCGATTGCCAGGTGGATGATGCGCGCCTGGTAATAAGCAATGCTTTACTGGCCGAGGAAAACGGCGCCGATATTTTTACCCGCACAAGTTGCATCGAAGCAAAGCGCGACAATGGCATTTGGACTATCGAGCTAAAAAGCCAGATCACCGGCCAACAACGTACTGTGCAAGCCAAAGCACTCATCAATGCAGCAGGCCCCTGGGCGCAATCTTTTATTGAAACAAACATGGCACACAAATCGCCACGCAATATTCGCTTAATCAAGGGCAGTCATATTGTTACCAAAAAACTATACGAAGGTGATCACGCCTACATTTTGCAAAACGAAGATCAACGCATTGTGTTTGTTATTCCGTTCCAACAGGACTATTCATTAATTGGCACCACAGATAAGGAATACCGTGGCGACCCCGCACAGCCATCGCTTGATAGCGACGAGGAAGCCTATCTACTCAATGTGGTAAATAAGCACTTTAAAACTCAATTAACTGGAGACGATATTATTTGGCAATATTCCGGCGTGCGACCTTTGTGTGATGATGAATCCGATTCCCCTTCTGCCATTACTCGCGATTACACTCTGGAAATTGAAAGTGACAATCAACAGGCACCGCTGCTGAGTATTTTTGGCGGCAAGATCACAACCTACCGTCGCCTTGCCCTTTCAGCAATGAGCCAGTTACGCCCATTCTTACCTAAGATTGGCAACCTGACCAACGCACAAACTCTTCCAGGAGGAAATATAGGTGAAACGCCCTTTGATGTCTGGGTAGCATTGGTAATGCAAAACTATAAATGGATAGAGCCAGATCTGTGCCAACGGCTGTGTTCCGCCCACGGCAATCGCATTCACCAACTATTACAAGGATGTGAAAACCTATCAGACCTGGGCCAACATTTTGGCGCCGGTTTGTACGAAAAAGAAGTGCAGTTTTTAATAGAAACAGAATGGGCCTATAGCGCGGAAGATATTCTGTGGCGACGCACAAAACTCGGTTTAAAATTGAGTGGCAAGCAGATCATTGCACTGGAGAACTACCTAAAGAAAGACTGCTTACAACAAGCGGGCTGAACTCGATTACTCAAATCTAATACAGCCTGTTACACTATCCACCAACAGCTTCTTTTGGTGGATAGGCGCATGGCAAGAATCGAAATCAAACATCTACGCACCCTTGCTGCATTAAAAAAATGCGGCACGCTAGTGGATGCCGCTCAGCAGGTTCACCTCACCCAATCGGCCCTGTCTCACCAACTAAAAGAATTGGAAGACCGACTGAATCAAGCCATTGTCATTCGAAAATCCAAACCCATTAAATTTACCAAAAGCGGTGAACGTTTGTTGCAGCTCGCAGATCAAGTTTTGCCAGCGGTGGATCAGGCAGAACAAGACATCATGCTAATGGCAGAGGGTAAACAAGGCCGACTTAATATCGCCATTGAATGCCACAGCTGCTTTGATTGGTTAATGCCAACGGTGAATGAATATCGTGAAGACTGGCCCGATGTGGAAATTGATCTGATCAGCGGTTTTAACTTTGATCCACTTCCCGCCCTTTCCCGCGCAGAACTGGATTTAGTGATCACCTCTGATCCGCAAAACCTCCCCGGCATTAATTACATTCCACTGTTTCAATATGAATGTGTGCTGTGTCTTGCTAAAGACCACCCACTGGTAAACAAACCAATTATCACGCCCCAGGATTTGCAGGGCGAAACGCTTATCACCTACCCTGTAGAAACATCGCGCTTGGATTTATTTAAATACTTTTTATTGCCCGCCAACATCACACCAGCGCATTCTCGCACAGCGGAATTAACCATAATGATTATTCAACTGGTGGCATCTGGCCGTGGGGTATGCGCATTGCCTAACTGGGGCATTACCGATTATCTGGATAAAGGTTATGTGGTAGCGCGTTCTTTAGGGGAAGATGGTATTTGGGCAACTTTATATGCAGCAGTGCGAGAAGATCAGGCTGACGCACCTTATATGGAAGAGTTTATTCATACTGCACGAGCATGCAGCCAAACTACTTTGCGTGGAATACTTGACGCTACGGAATCTAATTAGATTCCCGCAAACTCTGTAACCGAGGCCACAAGAAACTAAACTTGGCCCCGCCATAATCACTCTCAGCCACTCGCACTCGGCCACCATGCCAGTAGGCAATACGATTCACAATGGATAACCCCAAACCATAACCTCCCGATGCACGGGTACGACTATCATCCAAACGCGTAAACGGTTGCAACACCCGCTTGCGATCCGACTCTGGAATACCTGGGCCATCATCGGAAACATCAATTCGAAACACATCCCCCATAGCAGAAAACGTCACTTCCACTCGGCTATTAGCATAACGCAATGCATTCCCCACCAGGTTTTGTACCACGCGGTGAATATAGCGTTCCTCGCCTTCCGCATAATAACGCTCTTCCGGCAAGTCCGGGTGTATGTATACCACCTCTTTGTCTCCGGCTAACGCCTTGCTCTCGCTTTCAACACGCTGCATCAACGCATGCAAGTCGATCATTACAAAATCCAAAACGGGAGTACCTTCTTCCAGTTTCGAATACGTTAAGATCTCATCAATAAGTTTATCTAACTGCTCAATATCCTGATCAATTAACTCCACATTACGCAAGCGCTGCTCATCGTTTTCGGCATCCATTAGCATCTCCAACCCAAAACGAATACGCGCCACTGGCGTGCGCAATTCATGGGACACGGCACGAGTCAGTTCTTTTTGCGAACTAAGCAAACGTTGAATATGTTCCGTCATACCGTTCAACGTTCCGGCCAACTGGCCTATAGCATCCGAGCCTTCCACAGGAGCGCGCACATTCAAGTCACCGCCACGGATACGTAATACCGCTTTTTCCAATTTCGACAGTCGCACTTCTAAAGGTTTTACCAACAGATAGACAGCAAAACCCACCAAGCCCAGCGCAGCCACCACCATGATCGCCATCAATTCGAAGGGATACCAATTGAACATGTTGTGAGGGCCAAGCATTAGCACTTCGCCGGTTTCGTTCAAAAGCTTGTAGGCAGTAATTTGCGTGTTATTGCCACTGTTACCAGCAAAACTGGCCACCGCTTGCTCTTCATTGAACAGGCGGCGCTTTTTCTCATCATCCAAAGCCACTTCAAAGGGTGGTACACGTTGAATGGGAAAAGTAAATTTTTGATTGATTTCCGATAGAATCAAATTCCATTCGGAAACGGGATATTGGGAAAGGTACTGAGACACCAACTCTGCCATACCACGGCCTTGTTGCTCAGTGAGATATTCACCCCGGCCTACAATATAGCGCACACCATTTTCTTCTTTTATCGCAGCAATGGCTTCTCCTTCCAGCTTGGCTTCGTCAATCAAACGAATCAGAATATTATCCTGCTCAAGCTGTTTTAATTCAGAACCCGATAACACCACTTCTTTTGCATCTTTCAATGCAATATTAGCATCCAGCAAACGCCCAACATCGGTGATCCAACGCTCACGATAACCTTGAGGTTGAGCTTCGGTTAGCTCAACGATTAGCTCCATTGGGCCAGTTACCAGGTTGCTACGATAATATTGCAGGCGGAAGAAATTAATCGCTTCGAGGGAAATATAGAAAACGGCGCCTATCACCAGGCACACCAGCACCATACCACCATAAATTCGAAGGAAGATGCTGTTCAAGTGTAGGCAGCCTTTATACTACAAAGAATAGTGGCAGGATCAGGTTAGATCCCGCACAAAAAGATAACCTTTACTGCGCACGGTTTTAATACGTCGCGGATTCATAGGGTCATCACCTACTTTTGGACGAATTCGAGAAACCCTCACATCAATGGAACGATCTTGTCCATCGTATTGAATGCCACGCAAACGTTCGAAAATTTCTTCACGGGATAAAATATTGCCAGCGTTTGATGCTAGCAACCACAGCAAATCGTATTCCGCACTGGTTAGATCCACGGCATCACCGTGAAGCCAAACTTCCCTTGCGCTGTTATCTATTACCAAGTCACCAAACTCCAGCCGGTTTTGTGAACCTTCGTTGGCGGCTTTCTCCTGTTGCGTATCTGCACTATCTGAGCGACGCAGTAAAGCGCGTATCCGTGCCAACAACACTCGCGGCTTCACCGGCTTAGCAACGTAATCGTCAGCACCCATTTCCAATCCCAACACCTGATCCACATCATCGGTGCGAGCGGTTAACATCAATATGGGCTTCTTGTATTTATCACGTACGCTTTTACAAACTTCTAAGCCATCTGCACCAGGCAGCATTAAATCCAACACCACCATATCTGGCTGGTTGTCGATAATGGCATCTATTGCCACACTTCCATCGCCAATGACTTCCACTTTCAAGCCGTTGCCGCGCAAGTATTCGGCAGTTAAATCCGCAAGGCGTTCATCATCCTCTACGATAATCACATAGGGCTGGGCATTATCTATGGCATCTGTGCGCATGGCAGCAACCTCTTCACCTGCAAAGCTAAATCTATTGTTATTTTAACAACTTACACTAAACCATAGGCTGTATACGCTAACTATTCCAGTTTTGGCAAGCGATGCTGTTAAATTGTGGGCAATAGGGTATAACAGCTAGCTCTAATTGAGCTAGGTAAAAATTTTAATTCCCACAATATTCCCACACTTTATCCACAGCTTATCCCCCGAAAATCGCCTTGTTGAACCTAGAATACCGGCCTATCTTGTATTTAATCATTTATAAAGCAACAAGATGTGGTAGATATACGCACACACGATCCCTCAACAATAATAATTATAAACTCCCAAAAACCGCGCTAAGCTCCCCGAATCGTCCCCGCGATATCGGGGATTTTTTTGGCTGGTTTTTAATAAGGATTTTTCGGTATGATCTTGGGGCCACAGAAATAATAAGGAGTGCAAGTTACTTGCAACTCAATAAATCTAAAATCTCAAAAAGAAAAAGATTACCGGCAATTCTCCTCTGTATATTCTTTGGGGTATTTGGAACCCATCGATTCTATGTAGGAAAAGTGGGCACTGGCATGCTTCAGATGCTCACACTAGGTGGGCTGGGGTTATGGGTTCTCTACGACTTAGTACTGCTTGTGCTGGGAAAGTTTTGTGATGCTGAAGGTGCCAAGGTTAAGACATGGACCTAAGTGTTCACCAGATCATAAAAACGATCAGCTACTGCATTTGTAAAAGGCCCTCGCTTTCCCACCGAACGTTCAGCATTACGAATGATCAATGAGTTCAGTCGAGCAATGCGGGCATCACCAAATGGTGACATGCCAGCGGAGTTGTTTACCGTATAACCAACGCCTAAACGCCGTGTTGGATCGCACCAGGCTCCAGAACCACCGAAGCCAAAATGGCCATAGGCGTTGGGCACCCGCGGCCCCGTTGTGAATACTCGGTGATATCCTAAACGCCAGTGCATGGGAACTGGCACCACTTTATCCATTCGGCGACTATGCACTTTTGAGATTTCCCGCAATCGGTCTGGCGACAACACTCTCACACCGTCCAACTCCCCACCTTCCGCCATCATGGCATACACCCGTGCTAAGGATCGGGCTGTGAACATTCCATTGGCAGCAGGGATACAACTTTGCACAACACGAGGGTCATTAAAACTAAAACGGCCAATACCTTTTGGCGCCAAGCCAGCGGCAAAATCACGTGGGTTTAACCCTGCCAGACTATAGGCCGTGCTAATAACCTGTCCGCGAATGCGTTGCTGTATATTTGGTTTTTTACGTGGTCTGCGTGGCCGATCATCGGCTGAAACAGACTCTTTGCCATAACGAGCCAGCAAAGCACGACGAGGCATTTGATCATCAGGCAACCCTACGTATAACCCATCCAGCCCCAAAGGATCGACCAACTCTTCTTTCAACAACTGCGAAAACGTTTTACCCGTGGCGCGTTGTAGCACTTCACCAATCAACCATCCAAAGGTTAAGCCATGGTAACCGTGCTCTTCACCGGGAGGGTGAGCCAAAGAGGCATTCTCCAACACCTTGATCATGTAGTCCCAGTCTGTCATTAACATGGCATCGTCAATCATGGAGCGAATATCATAAAGCCCTGATTGATGTGTAAGCACATGACGCACTGTCACATCATGCTTGCCAGAACCATG
>JBFKSL010000064.1:0-12387 GCA_041626995.1 Ketobacter sp.
GTATCCTGGTTCACAAGGTGATGGAAATTATCTGGCGGCGTTTGCGTCGACATAGCAAGCTGGTGCAAATGAGCGATGAAGATCTGGATGGATTGATTGCGCGTTCTATTGATGAAGCGATGGAATTGTTCCAAAGCCAAACGACCGTTGGCAAGCGTTTTTTACAAATCGAAGCTCAGAGACTGGCGGCACAAGCCCGAGCCTGGTTGGAGTTGGAAAAACAACGGCAGCCTTTCACTGTTGTGTTTAACGAAGGCCGTAAAACATTAAAGCTCGGTAAGCTGTCTTTAAATATTCGCTACGATCGTGTGGATCGGTTGGAAGACGGCAGTTTATTCGTGCTGGATTACAAAACAGGCAAGCCGAATATTCGTTCCTGGAGTGGCTTGCGTCCGGATGAGCCGCAAGTGCCGTTGTACTGTGTTGCCAATGCCAATAACGTGAAAGGAGCTGCCTTCGGGCAGATTGCAGCTGATGAAATCGCCATCAAAGGCATTGCCGATGAAGAAGATATTGCTCCCGGTCTGAAAACCCTGGATATGCTAACCAGAGAAGATCTTCCAGAACAGTGGCCCGATATTATTCAGCACTGGCGCTCCGTATTAGAGCGGCTGGCTCAGGAATTTATGGCAGGTGCAGCGGCAGTCGATCCGAAAACACCTTCGCTAACTTGCCGATACTGTGAATTGAAACCCCTTTGTCGAATTAAGGAACAATTCAATATCGATGATGAAGAACAGCGTCACGATAATAGCTCTTCTAGCAACGCGTCGTTTGGAGTTAGCCCAAATTGACTGAACCACAAATCAAACAGCCAGCAGACTTTCAGCAACGTCAACAGGCCTTAGACCCGACCCAATCCTTTATCTGTGAAGCACCGGCAGGCAGCGGTAAAACGGAATTGCTAACACAGCGTTTTCTTACCTTGTTAGCCCGAGTGGAACGGCCAGAGCAAGTGTTAGCAATCACTTTTACCCGTAAAGCCGTGGGTGAAATGCGTGAACGGATTTTGGGCGCATTGCAGTCGGCGTTGCAAGACAAACCCAGCGAGCCTCACAAGCAAACCACCTGGGAGTTGGCCAGCGCGGTTTTACGGCAAGATCAACTACTGCATTGGCATTTGTTAGAAAACCCCAATCGCTTGCAGATAAAAACATTCGACAGTTTATGCTCCTCGTTAACCAACGCGATGCCATTGGAATCTGCCGTAGGCTCTAAACCCCAGGTAGCAGAAGATGCCGAAGAGCTATATCGGCGATCAGTGCGAGCGTTATTGGCGTCTTTGGAAAATGATGAGCCCTGGGGCGATGCGTTGGCCGTCCTGTTGCGGCAAATGGATAACCGTTTTTCCCGTTTGGAAGAACTGTTAATGCAAATGTTAGCCAGAAGAGAAGAGTGGTTGCCGCTGTTGGGCTATGCCCTGGATAAAGAGCAAGTTCGTCAGGCACTGGAAAATAATTTACTCAGTATCATTCGCGACAATGTGGAAAAAACCACAGGGTTGATACCGTTTGAACTGCATAAAGATATTGTTGCGATGGCCTCTTTTGCAGCGGCAAACTTGCGTCGTATTGAACAAGATTCTCCGATTCAAAATTGTCTTGATATGGATCTCGACAATCAATCGTTGCCTGGTTGGGGTGAGCAGGATCTGCCCCGCTGGTTGGGCATTGTGAATATGCTCACCACATTAAAAGATCAATGGCGCGCAACGGTGAATAAACGTTGTGGCTTTCCCACAGGGGAAACCGCCGCAGAAAAAAAGGACTTCAAACACCGTAAGCAACAGATGTTGCAATTGATTGGTCAGCTTAAAGAAGTGGATGGCCTGCAACAGGCTTTGGCGGATATTCGATTGTTGCCCGCCAGCCATTATAGTCATGAGCAATGGAGCTTGCTCGACGCGCTCACTCAAGTATTGCCTATAGTGGCGGCGCAGTTGATGCTGGTATTTCAGGAAACCAACAGCGTGGATTTTGCCGAAATCAGTATTCGTGCGCGCCAGGCACTGGGGGCATTGGATGATCCAACTCAGCTGGCGCTTAAAATGGATTATCGGCTGCAACATATCCTGGTGGATGAATTTCAGGATACATCCTCCAGCCAAGTGGAATTACTAGAACAGCTAACGGCGGGTTGGCAGGCAGATGATGGCCGTACCTTGTTTTGTGTTGGGGATGCCATGCAATCTATCTACGGATTTCGAGGCGCTAATGTCGGGCTGTTTCTCAATTGTCGGCAGGAAGGCCTGCAAAATGTACCGCTTACACCGCTTAGATTGAACACCAATTTCCGTTCCCAAGCCGGTGTGGTGGATTGGGTTAACCGAGTGTTTGATTCAGCGTTTCCCAGTAATAATGATATCTCTACTGGCGCTGTCACCTATTCTCCCTCGCAGGCATTTCACGCAACACGTGAAGGTCGAGCGGTCTGGGTGCATGGCTTTGTGGATCGTAAAAACAATCATGATAACTATGATGAAGCGCAGGTGATTTTGGATGTTGTGCGCAAAACCCGTAGCGAGCAACCCGATGCCAGTGTTGCGATTTTGGTGCGCAATCGAACCCATGCGGCTCATATACTGCCCTTGCTTAAAGAAGCCGGTGTGCCTTATCGCGCAGTAGATTTAGAACGCTTGCAGGATCAATCGGTGATTCAGGATTTAATGGCATTAACTCAGGCGCTGATGCATCCGGCCGATCGCATTTCCTGGTTAGCCGTGTTGCGTGCGCCCTGGTGTGGGTTGAGTTTGGTCGACCTGGAGGCCATTGCGAATTTCCAGGCAGGTGATTTTGGTCCTTATCCTCCCTTATTGAAACAGATCCAACAAATACTCGAACTTAGCGTGCCACAATCAACGGCGTCGGAACTTGCGCCCCAGCAAAATGACTTTTTCCTTACCCAGGGGCAAATTTTAAGTAGTGATGGAGTGGATCGGTTAAAGCGTATATTGCCTATTTTGCAGCAGGCCTGTGACAACCTTGATCGTAAGCCTCTGCGTAGTTGGGTTGAAGGTACATGGCTGGCCTTGGGTGGTGCCGCCTGTGTGGAAGAAGCGGAAGCGTTAAAAAATTCGGAAAAATACTTCGAGTTACTGGAAGCCTGGGCCTATGCCGGGTCGTTGCCCTCCTTCGAAGCCTTGCAAAAGGCTGTTTCCAAACTCTATGCCGCACCAGACCCTAATGCAGATGAGCGTCTGCAAATTATGACCATTCATAAATCCAAGGGTTTGGAGTTTGATGTGGTGATTGTTCCCGCACTGCATCGAGCACCTCGGAGTGAGGATACGGCACTGCTGATGTGGCAGGATCGTCTCAATGCCCATGGTGAAATGGAACTGGTAATGGCGCCGCTCACGGCTGTGGGAAAAGACAAACATCCAACCTACCAGCACTTGCAGGCAGAAGCCGCCAAAAAAAGCCGTTATGAAGCCTGCCGCCTGTTGTATGTGGCTTGCACCCGGGCCAAGCAAGAGCTGCATTTATCTGCCCATGTGAGTCAAGACGCCACCGACAGCTTGAGCTTAAAGCCACCACCCAAATCGGCATTACTAAGCAGTATCTGGGAACCCATACAACCCCATATTCGCCGCTATGAGCCTAAGCAAACTATAGAATCCACCGAGGGGGGATACACGCCGCGCCCTATTTACCGTTTACCCTGTAGTTGGCAATTTCCTTCATTGCCCAGTGGTCACTTGCTGGATCAATATGTGCCTCGTTACGAATATAATGACGCCAGTAACCAAGTGGATTTGCAATGGCAGAACCCAACGGCGCGGGCCGTCGGTATTCTGGTGCATCGTTATCTGCAACACATCGGCGAATCGGGTATACAGCAATGGGGCGCAGATGCGATCCACCAGTTGCAACCGCAGATGAAACAGGCTTTGCTGGGTTTGGGCGTGCCAATGAACCAGGCCTCCTCGGCTGCGGACAAAGTGCGCCTGGCCCTGCAAATGGTATTACAAGATGAGAAAGCCAGTCTGTTCCTATCCAGTAAGCACCCTTTCCACGCCTGTGAATACCCCGTTACCTTCAATACCAGTGTGGGCCCTAAAAACCTGCAGATTGATCGGGTGTATACCACCAGCCAAGGCACAACCTGGGTAGTGGATTACAAAACCAGCAGCCCAGAGCCAGGCCAGGATTTAGAGGCATTTATTGCCTTACAAATAGAACAATACCAGGCCCAATTAAGCCTCTATCAGCGGGCTTTGCATAGCGCTGGCTTTGCCAAAGTCAAAATGGCTCTGTATTTCCCTTTGATCGCTCATTGGCAAGAGGTTGGGTGATTTTACAACGGAACAAATGATAGGATACGCCCAGATAAAACGCTGCACACAGACTTAGGGGTTAATCATGGCGAGTCCAGCTCACGACACGCATCTCTACGACCGATTCTTCACATCCAAGCCGGCCATGTTGCGTGGTTCGGACGTGTTAACGGAGCAGGCACTTTTTGCCCGCTTCTTTGATGCTGAAGCGGCCAACCAGGCGCTGATTGCTCCGGTTGAAGCGCCAAAGCCGGTTGAAGCTATTGAGCAGAAAGCGGTAGAAGAGGCCAAAACCAGCCCCGCGGTGGTTGAGTCTCCGGCTGAGTCGATTCCAGAGCCCGTATCTTTCTTTGCCCGTGTAAAACAGGGTCTCACTCGCACCCGCGCCGGTTTCAGTGATGGTCTGGCTGGATTGCTATTAGGCAAAAAAGCCATCGATGACGACCTGATGGAAGAAATCGAAACCCAGCTATTGATGGCCGACGTTGGTGTGGAAGCCACCAGTAAAATCCTGGCTGCATTAACTGAACGCCTGGATCGCAAAGAGCTGAAAGATTCCGACTCCCTATACGATGCCCTACAGGAAGAATTAGCCAAAATTGTCAAGCTTGCTGATAGTGGTGGTGGGCTTCCCATCGACAGCAGCAAGAAACCCTACGTGATCTTGATGGTCGGCGTGAACGGCGTGGGTAAAACCACCACCATTGGTAAGCTGGCTAAAAAGCTGCAAATGGATGGCAAGTCCGTAATGTTGGCAGCCGGAGACACCTTTCGCGCTGCGGCTGTGGAACAACTTGAAGTCTGGGGAGAGCGCAACAACATTCCCGTCGTAGCGCAACACACCGGTGCCGACAGTGCTTCCGTTATTTTTGATGCATTGCAATCGGCTCAAGCCAAAGGCGTGGATGTGCTTATTGCCGACACCGCAGGTCGCCTGCACACCAAGAGTAACTTGATGGACGAATTGTCAAAAGTGAAACGGGTAATGGCAAAGTTGGATGACAGCGCGCCACATGAAGCTATGCTGGTATTAGATGCTGGCACTGGCCAAAACGCCTTAAACCAGGCGCAACAATTTCATGAGGCGGTGGGTGTAACTGGCATTACACTGACTAAATTGGACGGCACGGCAAAAGGCGGCATCGTTTTCGCTATTGCATCTAAAATGGGGTTGCCGATTCGGTTTATTGGGGTGGGAGAGCAGATCGATGACTTGAGGCCATTCGAGGCGGATGAGTTCGTTCGGGCTCTTTTCGATCGCTAGGGTTTGATTGGCATCGAATATTCAATTTCAAAAGGGAAGTAGTAACATATGAGAAGTTTAAAAATATTTATTGGGGCATTGGTAGCCGTTGTTTCCATCAATTCATATTCAGATGGAAAAGAGATAACCATTAGTGAAGCCGCCGCATATGAAAATGAAAAGTACATTCAATCAAATATACGAAGTGAATGCACTGAGTTGCCTAAGCAATTCGCAGACTATGCCAACAAATATATCACGGATAGAGGGTGGACGGTTCACAGCAGCCAAACCCCTGAGAGCGTTGATCAAGGTAACGGTCTTAAATTAACTATTACCCATGCACACAGTACAGGTAATGCATTTATTGGCCATCACAAATCTGTATCCATTACAGCCGAGCTTTATCAAGACGGAAAAGTGATTGACTCCTATGAAGGGACGAGAGCTTCAGGTGGTGGATTCGGTGGTGGTTTTAAGAGTTCCTGTTCTGTGCTTGCTCGATGCGTGAAGACCTTAGGCAGCGATGTGTCAAAATGGTTGGATAAGCGGGAAGTCAAAAGTTAGTAGAAGAAATCATTACATGATCCACTTCCACAAAATCAGCAAGCGCTACGACAATGGCAAAGACGCCCTGCTCAACATCAGCTTCGAGCTGGATCAGGGCGAAATTACCTTTCTCACCGGTCATTCCGGTGCGGGTAAGAGCACCTTGCTGAAACTGATCATGTTGATCGAGCGGCCCACCGGTGGTCAGCTCACCATCTGCGATCAAGATGTTTCAAAAGTTGGAAAACGAGCCATACCTTACTATCGCCGTCAAATCGGCATGGTGTTCCAAAATCATCAGTTGCTGTTTGACCGTAGCGTATACGATAACGTGGCTTTGCCTCTGATTATTGCGGGCTACCGCCCAAGAGAAACGGGTCGGCGGGTGCGTGCCGCCCTCGACAAAGTTGGGCTGTTGGATAAAGAAAACCTCAACCCCATGGCATTGTCAGGTGGTGAACAGCAGCGGGTAGGTATCGCTCGTGCTGTAGTAAACAAGCCGCAAATACTGATCGCTGATGAGCCCACCGGCAACCTGGACCCAGAGCTTTCCGCTGAAATCATGGATCTATTTGATCAATTTTCACAGGTGGGTGTGACCGTTCTAATCGCTACTCATGACCTGGGCTTGATTGCTCGTTATAACCACCGTTTGCTTTCCCTCGATCACGGCCAGCTGATAAACGATGGCAGTGATGTGTTCCATAGTGAGGGTATGGTATGAACCAGCAGACTGCTCAGAGCACGGAAGTGAAAACCCGAGGTGCCACCGCTGCGGGTACTACATTCCAGCAGCGTTTTCAAAGCTATCGTGAGCATCATAAAGATGTGGCCATGGAAAGCCTACGTCGTTTGCTTGCTACACCCTTGCCCACACTTATGACCGTTCTGGTCATTGCCATTGCTATTAGCTTGCCCTCGGGCCTATATGTGATGTTGAAGAATGCTGAAACCATCAGTGACGACTGGGATGGCAGCGCTCAAGTGTCCCTTTTTCTGCATAACAAAACCAGCGCAGAGCAAGGCCGCAAATTGGCGGATGACTTAGCTAAGCGTAAAGATGTAAAACGCACCGAATACATATCACGTCAGCAAGCGCTACAGGAATTTGAAGAGCAGTCTGGTTTTGGTGACTTGCTAAAGGAGTTGGGAGAAAACCCATTGCCCGCTGTGGTGGTGGTGTATCCCAACCTAAGCGATCTGGAATCAGCGGAAATCCTGCGGGCCGACTTGGCTAAAAAAGGCGAAGTGGATTTGGCCCAGCTCGACGCACAATGGGTAAAGCGATTGCACGCCATGTTGGATTTGGGCAGACGTTTGGTTCTGGCCCTTAGCCTGGTGCTGGCATTGGCTGTGCTGCTGGTGATCATCAACACGATTCGCCTGGCCATTGAAAGCCGCCGTGATGAAATCATTATCGTCAAACTAGTAGGGGGAACGGATGCCTTCGTGCGTCGTCCATTCCTATATACAGGGTTGTGGTATGGCTTAGGCGGATGTTTGATCGCACTTTTGCTGATACAAATTGTACTGATGTGGTTGAGTGATGCCGTAGCCACGTTATCCAACCTCTATCGCAGCCAGTTTGAGCTAAGCGGATTAGGCTGTGATGTCACCCTGCTAATGCTGGCGGGTAGCATTTTCATCGGGTTAGTGGGGGCTTGGTTAGCGGTTAGCCAGCATATCCGTGCTATCGAACCAGGTAAACAGGCTGTTTAGTACTGCGACCCCCAATTCACCGAAAAAGCTTGAAAAAAACGCCGAAAACACCCATAAATAACAATCCAAACTCACCGGAAGAGCACAAGTTTCGGGAACTTTTGCCTAAATTAGCACTCAAATCTTAAGAGTGCTAAACTCAGCAAAACCCGTAACGGAGGTTTAAATTACATGAATAAAGCCCTTCAACCTGCATTCATCACCGCGCCAGGGGTTAACCTTGATGCCTATGTACAGTCTGTTCAGACCGTACCGGTATTAAGTGCAGAAGAAGAAAAGGCGCTGGCTGAAAGATTGTATTTTGATGGAGACGTAGAAGCTGCACGGCAGCTGGTTATGGCTCATCTGCGTTTCGTGGTGCACATTGCCAAATCCTATAACGGCTACGGTTTGCCCCAGGGTGACCTGATTCAAGAAGGCAACGTTGGCTTGATGAAAGCCGTAAAACGTTTCGACCCTTCTGTGGGTGTTCGCTTGGTGTCCTTTGCGGTTCACTGGATCAAAGCGGAAATTCATGAATACGTATTGCGCAACTGGCGTATCGTTAAAGTCGCCACCACCAAAGCGCAACGCAAACTGTTCTTTAACCTGCGTAGCCAGAAAAAACGTCTGGGCTGGTTAAGCACGGATGAAGTTAACGCCATCGCAGAAGATCTCGGTGTGAGCGCCAATGACGTGCGCGAAATGGAAGGTCGTTTGGGCGCCTATGATGCCTCCTTCGATGCTCCAGTGGATGCCGATGATGACGACGCAGGCCAAGCCCCAGTCTATTATCTGGAAGATAAAACCATGGACCCAGCAGCCATGCTGGAAAAAGATGATTGGGACAACAGCCACAACGCTCGTTTATACGAAGCGTTGGAAGTGTTGGATGAGCGCAGTAAAGACATTTTGCAGCAACGTTGGTTTGATGAAGACAAAGCAACCCTGCATGAACTGGCCGCTAAATACGGCGTTTCTGCCGAACGTATCCGCCAATTGGAAAAAAATGCCATGAAAAAGGTCAAGGCTCATATTCTTGAGGCTTAATTCTGACCCCATCTAGTACCATACGGCCGACTTAAACGTTGGCCGTATTTGTTTACGAAGTGTAAAACTCGCTAACAGAAACCATCCACTTTCCTATGTATAATCATGGTTTTACGATTTGGGCTACAGTCTGACTATTGGGAATGTTATGAAGCTTGTGGGTATTGTCGGCGCAGTCCTGACGACCATTGTGTGCGTTACTTTTGCCAATGACGCCATTGAGGCTTTTCAGGGCAGCGATACTGACCAAGAGACAGCCGTCTCTTTGAATGGTTTGTGGCTGTCTAATTGTTTCGAGTTTGAGCCCGGTGTATACCAGGTTCGAACCTTTGAGTTTGTGCTCGACCACTTGGCAACCATCACTACCATGACCTATCCCGATGCTCTCTGTGAGCAGTCTCCTATCGATTCCAATATTATTTCTGCCACTTGGGATTTAGGTGAAGCGCATTCCACTGAAGAAGGTTTATCGGCATATCAATTGGAAGTGCTGCTTAAGGCTGGTCGCAAGCAAGAGCTCACCACCGTTAAGCAAATCGTTTATTTACAGCAGAACCAGTTTAATTTGGGTATCAATAAAAAGTTAGATGTTTACCCGGAGAAATTGGATTGGGCGATAACCTATTCTTTGATAAACCCATAAGACCAAGCAGGCAAAATCATTTCTATTACTGATAAAAGGTTTTAGTCTGGCGCATTCAAACTAAACATTGCCTTGTTATGGTTATTTATGGCTATTTTCGAAAGTGATGCTAGCACCGTTTTGAGCAACTACTACGTAAGCTTGGGGTTTGCGTGGTTGTTTGTTGTCATGCTTTATTTTTCTTGGCTATTCTCGAAATCCAAAAAATTGTCCGTATCAACATTGGTCTGCCTGTTGGGCGTTATATCCTTGTGCTTTATCTTAAGATCTGTACTGGGTCAGTATTATTTCAATAGATTTGTATCGGCAACCTATGAACCGTCAGAAAGTAGAGTTGTTATTAATTTGGTGAACGGAAGCCAGCGTTCAATTCCTTTGTCGGAGCTTGATAATGTCAAATTTGGTAAAGGGAAAAAGACAAATGAAGGTTGTTATATCACTCTCTATTTGAATAACGGAGAAAAGATTCGCAGTGGTATATCACCAAAAAGTGTCGATACCTGTAAACAAATCTCCAGATCTTTAAATCAACTGCTGTGAAGATGTTTTTATAGAATTCGTATCCTTATAGATTTTTAAATACAAAAAAACAACAGTATAAAATTTATTCTGAAACAAAACCTTGTTAGGATTGGGATCGTTTTAATTAGAGTGACTTCCTATACTCTCGTTTTTGGGGATGCTGTAACTGAGAGTGGCGTGGAACTGGGAATCTGCGCGTATCAAAGGCATTTGTCGGAAGCGGTGAGTTCTGTGAGGTTGTAGGATTACCTGACGCAGTGAGCGCGCCATCATGGATATTACGATTAGGGGATTAATTCTAATCCTTTTTTGTGCTTTTCCGTTTCACCTTAATGCACATGGTTCATCAGATACACCGTTGGACAAAGGGTTCAGCTGGCTCCACGATCAGCAGCTGGCTGATGGTTCATTTCAAACACCGTTAGATAAAGTAGCACCGCTTGCGGCGACATTTGAATCAGCATTGGCGTTCTCAAATAGTGATCAGCTAGAACATATTGATGTTTCGGCAATAGATGTCTTTCTGTCACAGCAGGACTTGCAACAGACGGAGGGCTTGGTGCGTGCCATCATCCTAAAGCTCAGAATGGGATTAACTATTGATTCTGAGATTGAAAGTCTGATGTTGCACCAGAATGTTGATGGTGGCTTTGGTAATCGGGCTGGGTTTGACAGCACTGTCTATGATTCAGTGTTTGCTTTGCAGGGGTTGGCAGTTACCCAATATCGGAATGCACCTGAAAGTGGGCGTTTAATTGCTTACCTGATTGATCAGCAAAACCAGGATGGAGGCTTTAGTCTGGATTCAGGATCTCCCTCTTCTGCATACCTTACAAGCTTGGCGCTACGCGCACTTCAACCCTACCTGTACAGTTACAATATCGGTGAAGAGATGACTCTGGCTCGGGATTACCTTTATGCCCAGGTTCAAACCGGTTCTGACTGGCCAAGTGACTGGGAAGCGGCTCAATTTCTGCTATCAGTTATCCCATTAACAACCGATGTAAGTCGTTATCAAAATTCTTTAACCTGGCTTGTTACCCAGCAATTGGCAAACGGGTCTTGGCAGAACGATGTCTATTCAACGGCACTGTCGTTGCAAGCGCTTTATCTGGCGGAAAATATTACGCTTCCTACTGCACCAGATGCGGCTGTTGTTCGTGGTAGGGTTATTGATGGGGCGTCTACCCAACCTTTAATTGGTATTGCAGTGGGCTTTGAGCCCGATGTGGGTGAATCTGTTATTACTGATGCCAATGGTGAATTCATTGTTCAAGGGCTGCAACCCAATCAGTACACTTTGACCTATGCTTCGGACGGGTTTCTAACAGCCACCCAGTCTCTCCAGGTTCAGGCTGCGCAATTAGTGGATCTTGGCACCATTTCATTGACTGTTGCCCCCACCACGGCATTACTTTCTGGTGTGGTAAGCGATGCTACACAAGGTAACCCAATTGCAGGTGCCTTGGTGGAGGCAGTAATAGCAGCCGGTAGCATTCAAGCAGTTACGGATACTAGCGGTAAGTATTCATTAGCGGTTGATCAAGGAAATACGGTGATCAACGTATCCGCTAATGGTTATCGCTCGATTTCTGCAAGCGCAAATTTAATAGCAGGATCGGCAATATCCTTCTCTCCCAGCCTGTATCTTGATGCAGAGGAGCCTCAGCCATTGACGTTGGTTGGTCAGGTTATGGATCAAGTTACATTGCAACCCATTAGCGTAGCCACAGTCACGCACGTGGCCAGCAGTACTAGCGTAAGCAGCGATCAAACCGGGCAATTCTCTTTTAGTGGTTTAATGGCTGGAGAGCAAAGTTTTGAGGTTTCAGCTCCTGGTTATCAAACCGTTGGGGTATCTCTTGTGTTACCAGAAGATGGCGTGGTTGATATGGGTGCCATTCAGTTGGGTGCGATTGAGCAAGTGGATACAACAACCGTTAGCGGATATGTATTTGATGCAGACAGTGGAGCCCCGATAGCGGGAGCGACCGTGGCAGTAGATGGGTTTGCAGCGCAAACAGATCAGAATGGTTATTACAGTATTGCTGGAATAACGTCGTTGGATTTTGTAGTGGGAGCCAATGCTACTGGTTACGTTTATGGTTCATCTTCCGTGGTCTTGTCGCAACCTAAGAACCTGGATGTAAATATTACGTTGCTAAGAGCCAATATATCAGGGTTAAGTTTGGATGCCGTTGTAACGGATAAGCCTCAGTACAATGCATACGAACGAGTGAGCTTTATGGCAACCTTATCGAATCAAACGGTACGAGAACGTTATGTCCGTCTATACGTGCTGATTGAAGATGCTTTGGGCCAAGTAATTGATCGATTCCCAGCGACTGATATTCCTGCACCATCTGATACAAGTGATCCTGAAGCAATAGCACATTATGAGCAGCA
>JBFKSL010000065.1:0-12314 GCA_041626995.1 Ketobacter sp.
CCCAGCCCCTATCGAGGTTAACGTTATGGCCAGTGTTGCGATTCATCCGCCTAAAACCCCTGTGACAAAAGGCAGCATGGGTATAGCCAAAGCCACCATTCCTAATATTTGCAAAATGCCCGGACCACCCGCACCGTTTGTACCCAGCCCGTTACCAAATATTGCAAAGTCAGGCATGTCACCAAAAGGGTATTCCACCACCGTTAAGATTGAAGGCAATACCGTTGCAATTCGCGGCGCTACATTTAAAAGCATGGGCGATATGGCAAGCAAAGGCACGGGCGGTGGTTTGATTTCTGCGAATACTCATGGGCCAGCGAAATTTATTACACCCGGTTCCCTAACTGTAAAGATTCAAGGAAAAAGTGTTCATCTGCTTAGCGAGCCCATGTTGAATAATTTGGGCGCCAGCGGAATGCCTCCGAATACCGGCGCGACCATGATGGGGCTTGGCCAACAATCTGCAGATGCCAGAAACTCAGAACCCAAGTGGGGTGATATATTACGGGAATGTGGTGCAGGCGAACCACCCTCCGACATGACAAACCCTCACGCCCACCACGTTGTGTTCAAGAAAGGGCGAGGAAAAGAGATGAGACAGCACCTTGCAAAAAGTAAAGCGATCTTAGACAAACACGAAATTGACTGGTATGAAGGATGTGAAAACCTGGTTTGGGCGCCTAACAAGAACCACAGCACAAGAGCCGCAAAAGCAGTCAGCGAAGCTCTGGAGAAAGCAGATAAAGTAGGAACTCGTGAGGCTGTAGTTAACACACTTAAAGCCCTAGGTAAGAAATTCGCAAACGGTACTATTTGATTAAAATCCTGAACAGGACAAAAAGATGGATTACAAAGCACTTAAAGACGACATCAAACTGGCAACAAAACAATGCTTTTCCGAGCTACAAAAAAAATATCCTAACGATAACGTTTGCGGCTACGCTCTTTATTCCGACTCAGACGCCACCAGCGTAAGCCCGGCAATGAATACGCTAGCCCATTTACAAGAGCTGCAAGCAGAAGACCCGGACGATAAGGCTTACTATAAATGGAGCCCCGGTGAGTGGGCTCACGAATTCGAAGGGGCGGAGTTTTTTAGCGCCATATCAAAAGCATTATTTGAAGAAGCAAAAAGTATCATTGCCACAGAAAAGCTTATCGCTTTTCGAAAGAACGTTTATGAGGCTTGCGTTTCTGGCCTCGAAGAACTTCTAAAAGAAGGGGTGTTTCCTAGGGGAGCTGAAGAATTTGTTCTTGTTTTCACGCTGTCGGACTCAGAGGTACCAGATGATGAAATTCAATGGATCAAAAGATTGAACACTGAGAAAAATGCCAACGAATTTGAAAGCTGGATTAACAGCCTAGACGAAGAATAGTTGAGATGACACAGGCATTACAGTCTCAAAAAGCTTTCACGCCAGCGAAACAAATTATCGCTGCTCAGGCGCTTCAGCACACACATGATGAGAGCGCCGCTGCCCTATCATTCATCTTCGACCAACTATCTAGCAAAAATCAATCACCGCACACGCATTACAGTGAAATCATCAACCTTCATAACCAGCTAGATGCCCAGCTAGATATTTTCCGAGCAGACAATCATTCACCCAGCCTCCCCTTAGACCCAAGCGAAAGCCCTGGAACCATTTTTCTATGCACTATATTAGCCCTAGAAATAAAAAACACACTCAAACTAAAACAACTGCTGGCGTGTGCCGAAGCAGATGAAGAATTACAACATGGTCTGCTTAACGCTTTCTCATGGGTTCCTTATGCCTTCACGCAACCTCTACCGCCACATTTACTTGCTTCACAATCTGCATTTTATCGCCTCGTCGGCTTACACATTTATCGCAAACACCAAATACGGGCAGACACCTCTTTCGAATGGGCGCTAACACAAGCCAGTTCAAACATTCAGGAAATAGCCTTAAACGCCACGGGCGAAATCGGATTAATAGAGCTTCTACCCCACTGCCAGAGGCTTTTAAATTCAAACAGTCAATCCGTTCGATTCGCCGCAGCTCGAGCCTGCCTGCTGCTTGGTGATGGCCAGAATGCTTTCCCCCAATTGGCTCAATACGCCCTAAAATCAAACAGCTTACAAGCTGAGGCTCTATCACTATTAGCCGTATCTCTTCCCCTAAATCAAGCAAGCCAGTTTTTATCAAAGCTGGCAAAACAAACCAGTGATAAGCGCCTGTTAATTCAAATGGCTGGCGAATTAGGCGACCCAGCCAACATCCCCGCGCTGCTGCGACTGATGCAAGATCCCACTCTCAGCAGAATCGCCAGCTTTGCTTTTTGCTTTATTACTGGATTGGATTTGGTGGCAGAAAATATGGAAGCGGATCAACCCGATGGATTCGAACCCGGCCCCACCGACAACCCCGAAGACGAAGAAGTAGAATCAGATCCTGACGAAGACCTACCATGGCCGGACCAAGAGAAACTAGCAAACTGGTGGCAACAATACGGCCACTTGTTCAAACCGGGCACGCGCTACCTGGCAGGAAAAGAGATCAGCAAACAACACTGCTTATGGGTTTTGCAAAACGGATTACAGGCTCAGCGCAAATCCGCTGCACTGCACCTTAAAGCGCTTGATCCAGCCTCGCCGTTATTCTTACTAGACACACCCTCATGGCGTCAGCAAACTCGCCTTAACCAACTCATTGCCAACCTCTAAACGCAAAAAGGCCGGATGTTTCCACCCGGCCTTTTCATGATAAGCAAGCTTATCTCAACAACTAATTAACCAAACTGGTTCATAGTGTTGTCTTTACCAGATGCTTTCAGCGCTGCATCACCAGAGAAGTACTCTTTGTGATCGTCGCCCATATCAGAACCAGCCATGTTTTGGTGCTTAACGCAGGCGATACCTTGACGGATCTCTTTACGTTGTACGCCTTCAACATAAGCCAGCATACCCAGATCACCGAAGTAACCTTTAGCCAGGTTGTCAGTAGACAGGGCCGCAGTGTGGTAAGTAGGCAGAGTGATCAAGTGGTGGAAGATACCTGCTTCGCGAGCCGCATCCGCTTGGAAGCTTTGGATACGACGATCAGCTTCAACAGACAGTTCGCTTTCGTCGTACTCAGCACTCATCAGGTTAGCACGATCGTATGCAGACACATCTTTACCTTCTTCACTCCAAGCATCGAATACTTGCTGACGGAAGTTCAAAGTCCAGTTGAAAGATGGGCTGTTGTTGTAAACCAGCTTCGCATTAGGCACAGCTTCGCGGATACGGTTAACCATGCCAGCGATTTGGCCAACGTGAGGCTTCTCGGTTTCGATCCACAGTAGGTCAGCGCCGTTTTGCAGAGAAGTGATACAGTCCAGAACCACACGATCTTCGCCAGAACCTTTCTTGAATTGGAACAAGTTAGAAGGCAGACGCTTAGGCTTCAACAGTTTGCCGTTAGCTTTAACAACCACGTCACCGTTAGCAATATCGTCAGCGCTTTCAATGTAATCACCATCCAAGAAGCTGTTGTATTGGTCACCCAAGTCACCAGGCTCATTAGTAACAGCGATTTGCTTAGTCAAACCAGCTCCCAGAGAGTCAGTACGGGCAACGATAACGCCATCGTCTACACCCAACTCCATGAACGCGTAACGTACAGCGCGGATCTTAGACAGGAAGTCAGCATGAGGAACTGTTACTTTACCGTCTTGGTGACCACATTGTTTCTCATCAGAAACTTGGTTTTCGATTTGGATACAGCAGGCACCCGCTTCGATCATTTTCTTAGCCAGCAGGTAAGTGGCTTCTTCGTTACCGAAACCAGCGTCGATGTCAGCAATAATAGGCACAACGTGAGTTTCAAAATTGTCGATCTTGTTTTGAACTTCAGCTGCTTTAGCAGAATCACCAGCATCACGAGCGGCGTCTAATTCACGGAACAGGCCACCCAGCTCACGAGCGTCAGCTTGACGCAAGAAGGTGTACAGCTCTTCGATCAGAGAAGCAACAGAAGTTTTCTCGTGCATGGATTGGTCAGGCAGAGGGCCAAACTCAGAACGCAGAGCCGCAACCATCCAACCAGACAGATACAGGTAGCGACGCTTGGTGTTACCCAAGTGCTTTTTGATAGCGATCATTTTTTGTTGACCGATAAAACCGTGCCAGCAACCCAAAGATTGAGTGTACTGAGAAGAATCGGCGTCATAGGCAGCCATGTCTTCACGCATGATCTTCGCGGTGTACTTGGCAACGTCCAAACCGGTTTTGAAGCGGTTTTGCAGACGCATACGCGCAACAGACTCAGGGTTAATGGCGTTCCAGCTTGGGCCGTTAGAATCAATTACAGACGCTGCTTGGTCAGTAAAAGTGCTGTAGTTAGACATGGTGTTTCCTCTACCGTTAGGAATTTAGAATCTCAGCCAAAAAAGGGCAACTGAAAGCTTAGTCAACAACTTTAACTTCAGATAGGCTGCATTCTACGGAGAGCACCAACATAAATAAAATCAATAGATCGTATATTGGGTATTTTTTACATGAATGTAGCCCGCAACCCTTGTGGACTGCGGGCTACCAAGGACAGCACCTCAGGCTCCCGACCAACCAGTCACCCTCAGAGATAAATTTCACCCTTCAAATACAGTTTTGCAGTACCTGAAATTTTTACCCGCTCACCCTGCAATGAGCAGAACACATCGCCGCCACGGGCTGAGATCTGACGAGCCGCTAAAGACTGCTTATCCAACCGCTCCGACCAGTATGGGGTTAGCTGAGTATAGGCAGAACCCGTAACCGGATCTTCGGGAATGCCATATTTGGGCGCAAAGAAACGCACCACAAAATCGCTGTCATCAGAAGGGGCAGACACTGCCACACCGCGCAAATCCAGCTTTTCCAATTCAGACATATTCGGCTTCAGCTCTCGTAGCTGCTGCTCATTTTCAAGAATCACCAAATAATCTTCTGACGCCAAGCATGCCGAAGGCTCAACGCCCAGCGCAGAAACCATTTCTGCAGGAGTAGAACAAGGCACACCCGGCTGAGCAGGAAAATCCATTTCCAACAACTCTCCACTACGCTGAACCGTAAGCGGACCGGATAACGATTGAAATACAATTGATTCAGCCTGCCAGCCACCAAACTCAAACAACACAAAAGCGGATGCTAACGTAGCATGACCACAAAGCTTCACCTCTTTGGCGGGTGTAAACCAGCGAATTCGGAAGCCATCGCCTTCCGGCACATAGAATGCCGTTTCCGCCAAGTTGTTTTCTTCAGCAAGAGATTGCATTAACTGATCGGGTAGCCACTCGGTTAGAGGCACAACAGCAGCGGGGTTGCCTTCAAAAACTTTCGAGGCAAAAGCATCTATTTGATACATGGTGAGCGTTTGACCGGTCATAATCTTCCCTTTTTATACAGCGTGAATAGCAAACTATACCGGCAATTTGCGTGATGCACATCAGTGAACACCTTAGATCCATCACGTTACCGAACAATAAACCGCATCGCGGTTGCAAGGGGCGAACAAGCACTGCAAAATACAGCCCTTACAAGGATTTAGGAGAACCACAGGTTCATGAGAAAAGCAGCGGTCGCCATCTTATTTATACTGTGCAGCACCGCAGCACCAGGCAAAAGCCAAGCTGGCCCATGGATCAATCCTGGCGACGAAACCCTGCGTCATCACATCCAAGTGCTATCGGATGCAGGCGTAATCACCGTTCCCGTCACCACCTGGCCACTGATGTGGAGCGGCATCAAAAACGACATTGAACACAATCACGCCACCCATCTTACAAACGCCCAACTCCTATCCTTAAGCTACGTTCGCTTCGCCCTGCGCAGAGACACCAACGACGACATAAGAATCACCTGGCGTGGCGACTTGCGCAAAGACGCCCGCCTATTTACCGATTTTAGCGACAGTCAGAGAGACAAAGCGGAAACCAGCCTAAGCGCAGACTGGGTGGGTGATCATTTCGCAGGCAAATTAAAAGTGTCCTATACCGATGACACCAATGAAGACCCAAATGCAAAATTAGATGGATCGTACCTTTCCACCGTATGGGGCAACTGGGCGTTCACCGCCGGTTCCGTTGAAAGATGGTGGGGGCCAGGATGGCAGAACAACTTGATCTTAGGCACTAACGCCCGCCCAACCCCTAGCCTAACTTTACATCGCAACCATTCCGCTGCACCTGAAACGTTCTGGTTAAGCTGGATCGGCCCATGGCACTTGGAAACCTTTATGGCGAGACTGGAAAGTGATCGCGCAGTGAGCAATGCCTTGCTTTGGGGAATGCGCATCACCCTTCGGCCATTTACCCCTCTGGAAATTGGTCTAACCAGAACCGCACAATGGGGCGGCGAAGACAGGCCTCAGGGCTTTAGTACGTTTGTTGATCTATTATTAGGCCGTGATAACCGCGGTGACGACGGCATTGACCAAAGCAACGAACCTGGAAACCAACTGGGCGGCATTGACTGGCGTTTAAGTGGCACCTTTTTTGATGACACAGGCCTGGGGTTTTACGGCCAATGGATTGGTGAGGATGAATCCGGTGCGTTACCCAGCCGATTTACTATGTTAATGGGGCTGGACGCGAGTATAATTAGCGAGCAAATGCAGCATCGGCTTTATTTGGAATTCAGCGATACAACCGCAGAAGGCTTTAAAGGCGAAGATAATGACCGCCCCAATTATGCCTACGAGCACGGGACGTATGGCACCGGTTACCGTTACAAAAACCGAGCCATTGGGGCAGCTACCGATAACGACAGCCGCATGCTAACCTTTGCCCATGATATGTTTATGGGAGACGACCAACAAATAAGCTGGTCGGCGTCGAAAGTAGAATTAAATCGGGACGGAACCGACCGCGCAGCGCCGGGCGGAAACACCATCAGCCGAAGCCTTACAACCGACTTATGGCTGGCTGATGTGCGATACAGCATTTTGTTCAACCCATGGCAAATCACCATCGGGGTGGACTATCAAAGTGAAGACCTAACCTACGGGGAAGACACCATTAGCGGCACCGGCGCCTACTTTGCCTGGGAAGCCCGATGGTAAATAGAATATTGAACAACATGACATTAAAAATGAAATCGTTTGTTTACCTGCTGGCTCTACTTCTAGTGATTCCAGTTTTCAGCAACACCGTGCAAGCCTTTACTCCTACTGCACAGCAAATTGAAATGTTTAAACGCTTGCCGCCTTCGCAGCAAAAAGCACTGGCACAACAATATGGTGTAAACCTGGATCAGCTAAACTTGGGCAACAACCCGGTTCAGCCCAACCTGCAACAGCAACCTATTAATCGCAATCCATTTGAAACCCAAACAAGCAACCTAGAAAATCATCTAGCACCCCCTGAGACCAAAGGCGGGGCTTCGGAAGAAACCGAAGAAGAGTCCAGCGCGCTGAAGCCCTTCGGATACGACCTATTTACTGGGCAACCGGATATGTTTACGCCCGTTAGCGACATTCCACCACCAGACAGCTACGTGCTCGGCCCAGGCGACAACCTGGTAGTGCAATTGTATGGAAAAGAAAACGGCAGCTATAGCCTAATCGTAAACCGTGATGGCCAAATTCAGTTTCCCGAAATTGGCCCGATTAACCTTGCAGGCCTGAGCTTTAACGACGCCAGAAACCTGCTCATGGACACCGTGAAACAACAAATGATCGGCGTTAAAGCCAGCGTCACCATGGGCACCTTGCGCTCCATCCGCATATTTGTTCTAGGGGAAGCCCTGCACCCTGGCTCCTACACCGTTAGCTCACTATCCACCATGACCAACGCCCTGTTCACTTCTGGCGGCATCAGTAAAATTGGCACTCTGCGCAACATACAGCTCAAACGCAAAGGCAAACTCATTACCACCCTGGATCTATACGATTTACTCCTAAAGGGCGACACCAGCAAAGACGCACGCTTACTGCCAGGCGACGTCATCTTTATCCCCCCCATTGGCTCAACCGTGGGAGTGAGCGGAGAAGTAAAACGCCCAGCCTTTTATGAACTCAAAAAAGAAAACAACGCTATAGATGCAATCAAATTGGCTGGTGGATTTACACCAACCGCCTACCCCGCCGCATCGCGCATTGAGCGTATCAATCCTAAGGGCGAAAGAACTCTACTAGATGCTGACCTAACCGCATCAAAAGGAAAAAACATTAGAGTAAAAGATGCCGACCTTATTCAAGTATTTTCCGTGCTGGAATCAGTAGAAGACATTGTGACGCTCAAAGGCCACGCAGAACGCCCCGGCGGATTTGCCTGGCGACCCGGCATGAGAGTAACCGACGTTATTCGTAGCGTAGACGAACTGCTGCCCTTTCCTGATTTAAACGTGGCATTGATTGAACGGGAAATTCAACCCACGAGAGAGAAAACAGTTATCACGTTCAATTTAGGCGAAGCAATAAAGAACCCCAGCGGCCTAGAAAATGTGGCGCTTTCTGCGAGAGACACCATTTATGTATTTAATTTTGAGGAGCCTCGCGCTGAGCAACTGGAAGAGCTGCTTAACCAACTCAAGCTGCAAGCCAGCAAACAACTGCGCAAGCAAACAGTTCTAATCACCGGATACGTGCGCTTTCCTGGCGAATACCCTTTGAGTGAAGGCCTAACTGCAAAACAAGCTGTGATTTTAGCTGGGGGTTTAACCGAAAACGCCTATGGCGTTCGCGGGGAAGTTACCCGAATCACATACAATCAAGAAGAAGAGCAACGAATTGAACACATTAATGTTGATTTGGCGGCTAGCGAGAAGCTTCGGCTAAAAGAAGAAGATCAACTGCATATAAAACGGTTACCGAATTGGTTAGATCAGGAAGTTGTGACGATTGAAGGTGAGGTAAAGTTTCCTGGGGAGTATAAGATTAAGCGTGGGGAAACTCTGGCGGAAGTTGTTGAAAGAGCTGGCGGGTTGAATGAATGGGCTTATCCTGAGGGGGCCATATTTTCAAGAGAAGACCTTCGAAAACTTGAAGCGGAAAGACTAAAAGAACTTCGCAACAAACTTGAATCGGATATTGCAGCCGCAAACATTGAGCAGCAAACCGTTGAGCAAAAAGTTGCTGTAGAAGATGCTGAAGATTTATTAGATAGCCTTAATGCTGTAAGGCCACTTGGCAGGATGGTGATTGATTTAAACTCAACGCTAAATCATTTAACCCCCCCACTTCAGCTCAAAAATGGCGACAAACTGATTATCCCTCGGAAAAAACAAGCTGTCACCGTTGTGGGAGAAGTTCAATTTCCAACCTCTCACATCTACGAGCCCAGCCTAAATGCCAGCCAATATATTGATAGAAGTGGTGGAACCACACAGAAAGCAGATGACAGCAGAATCTATGTTGTAAAGGCTAACGGCAGGGTATTTTTGCCCGAGGAATCTGGGTGGTTTAAGGCTGGACAGTATGAAATCGAAGCTGGTGATACTGTTGTTGTTCCGCTTGATGCTGATAGAATTAAGCCTTTAACTCTTTGGACAAGCGTATCTCAGATATTTTATCAGATTGCGCTTGGTGCAGCAGCTGTTGCTAGTTTTTAATACCCTCCCTAAAACAGAACGACATCATTAAAAATACATAAACATGAGCCCTCAACAAGAATACATAATTGACCTGCCGGATTTATTAAAATTCGTCATACATAAGAAACTAAAAATAGTAATGGGCGGGCTAATAGGTCTACTGTTAGGGCTTTTTGTCTTTCTAACTCAAATAGAAGTGTATCAAACAACAACCTTAGTCAAACTGTCTAACAACAATAAAAACGGCCTCTCATCTTCAATAACCAATAATCTTGGGACAATAAGTAAGCTTGCGGGAATTTCTCTTGCTAGACCTGAAAGAACTTCTGCTGAGATCATTGCAACCTTAAAGTCAAGAAAGTTTTCAATCGACTTTATCAGGAAATACGAACTGGAATCTAGCATTATCCCAAACAGTCAAAATAATTTCTTAAGCAATTATCTAAAGTCCATCCAAGAGAAGAAACCAAAACCGTTTCAATCATCTGAAGAAAAACTCTATAAAGCATTCACAAGAAAAACGTTAGACATTAACCAGGACAGAAAATCTGGCCTTATAGTACTAACCGTGAACGCATTCTCAAAGAACGAAACAAAATATATAGCTGAAAAGTTAGTGACCGAGCTAAACCTACATTTTCAACTTAAAGCAATTAGCGAATCTCAAAATGCCATCGATTATCTTGAAGATAAAGCCACTAAGATACCTAACGCAGAAATTAAAAGAAATTTATATAATTTAATGGAATCACATTTACAAGAACTCGCTCTTGCAAATTCAAAGAAAGATTTTGCGCTAGAAACCATCGATCCCCCATATATTCCTGAGGACAAACACTCGCCGAAAGCAATTAACTTACTACCAATTGGCGCTTTCCTTGGCTTATTTTTCTCATTAACCTTAATCTTGATTAGTTACTTTAAAATGCAATTCACACCGAAAAACAAGGATTTCAAATGAGCAACCCAGCAGACGAGCTTAAAGTTCTTGTCACAGGAGGAGCCGGATTCATTGGCAGAAGAGTCGTTACGAACCTGCTGAAGCGCAATCAATCCGTTACTATCTTAGACAACCTCTACACTGGAGTTGATGCGCCCGATATAAAAGCTCCAAATTTCACTTTCTATAATGTAGATCTAACAAAAACCGACGCAATTCTTGACATCATTCTAAAAGAATCGCCAGATATTGTAATTCATTTAGCAGCAATCCATCATATACCGACCTGCGAGAAGCACCCCTCACTTGCGATGGATACAAATATATTAGGAACACAAAATCTTTTAGACGCGATGGAACAAGCTAACACTAAATCCTTGATTTTAGCTTCGAGTGGGGCAGTTTATGACTGGACCTCGGAAGAATTGACGGAGAATGTATCTTCTACACATCCAAATGATTATTACGGATTGACCAAGTTTACCAATGAGCACCAAGCAAGAATTTGGTCAAAAAGAAACAATGCTACAGCTATAGCGTTAAGAATTTTTAATACCATTGGCCATGACGATCCAAATGGCCACCTGATTCCCGACATTCTCCGCCAAATAGACCCAACACTAAACGAAAATAGCATTTATCTAGGTAATGTTGCGCCCAAGAGAGACTATATCCATGCAAATGACACCGCTTCGGCTATTAGTTTCTTCGCAAACAATATTAACAAGTTTAGTGGGTTTGATTACTTTAATGTATGCAGCGGGACAGAATACTCAGTAACTGAACTCGTACAAGCCATCGGTAAAGCGCTGGGTACCAAAATAAACATAATCCAAGACCCCTCTAAAGTTCGAAAAATTGATCGGCTACATCAACTAGGCAACAATTCGCGACTACTAAAACTCGGCTGGCACCTAAACTATGACTTCAACAGCGCAATCAGCGATGTAATCAAAGAAATTAACGAGAGCAATTTACAATGATCCAAGGCCAAAAAGACTTACTAGATCAAACTCTTTCTTATAATTTCAATACAATTGTTGATATAGGTGCTGGTGATGGTTCTATTGCCGAATTTTTCAGAACGAACAAGAAATCGGTGACTGTTACTGGCTATGAATTTAGTCGCTATGGAAGAACATCATTCCATCCCGACATAAAAGTTCTTGAAGGTTTAGATATATGCAACATGAAAACCATTGCAGACCAATCATTTGACGCTGCCTGGTGTTCACATGTAATAGAGCACGTATTAAACGTAGAGCAAGCTTTCAATGAAATACATCGAATCTTAAAAACCAATGGCCTCCTTTTTATTTCCGTTCCGGCATATTCACCTCACCTAGTTGGTGGTCATGTTAACACGGGATGGCACCTTGGAACTTTAATGTATGTTCTAATTTTATGTGGTTTTAATGTTAAAGAAGGAATGTTTATTAACCATTGCTGGAACATCACAGGCTTTGTAAAAAAAAGTGAACTGCCAGACATCTCCCTAGCACATGACAAGGGAGATATTGAAATTCTGAAAGACCACTTTCCTGAATCAATTCCTATTCACCAAGGGGTTAATGGCGAATTCAAAAAAATCAACTGGAATTGGTCCCCTAATATTGCTGAAGAAGCTGAGAAAAATTTCAAAAGAGCCCAACGAAGAATGCTTTTCCACAATATAATGCCGCCAATAATAAGAAACTTCATAAAAGAAAAAAAACTCTCATCGTAAGTAATGTAATAACGTGCCTATCCCGAAAGTTAATCAGATAATAAAGTCCAAACCGATTGCTTCAGCAATAGCATACGGAATAACTCAATTAGCAAACTTGGCTACGCAACTGTATTTGTTAAATAGATTAGGAG
>JBFKSL010000066.1:0-12274 GCA_041626995.1 Ketobacter sp.
ACACCGCATTCCGGCGGCACCGGTAAACGATTTTGCCCATGCACTAACGGACACGCAAATTGTCCACCGAGAAATGGTGGTAGACGTACCCCTTCATAACGGTCAAACTGTGAAGCAACCTGGTAACCCCATCAAGCTTTCGGGAGCCGGAGAGCAAACGTTCACGCCCCCTCCCACCCTGGGCCAGCACACTGAAGAGGTGCTGCGGCAACTTTTGAGCCTGTCACCGCAGCAGATTCAAGATTTAAAACAAAACGGGGTAATAGCTTGATCCGTTAACACACTTTATTACAAAGCCGCCTTTTCAATCAGGCGCTTAGCTTACAGTGCTGTAGTGGGTTGCTTTATAATGCAGCAAATGCATCAACACGACTACAGACAATAATTATGAAAGAAAAAGCGTATATAAATGAAGTTGGATTAAGAGACGGATTACAGAATCAACCCAATCCAGTGAGCACCCAATCCAAACTGGAGATGGCCGAGGCTTTAATTGCCGCCGGTGTAAAACAAATCGAAGCGGTAAGCTTTGTGCACCCAAAAGCAGTACCGCAAATGGCTGATGCTGTTGAAGTTCTGGCTGGTCTGCCACAAAACCCATCCTTGCAAATCGCCGCATTGGTTCCCAATATGAAAGGCTACCAACGCGCTAAAGAGCAAGGGGTCAAATCCGTGGCAGTGGTGTTGTCTTCTACCGATACCTTTAACCTGCGTAACCTCAATATGACCTTGGAACAAACCAAGGAAACCTGCCGGCAGGTGATTCAACAAGCCAAAACTGATGGAATTTTCGTGCGCGGCTATGTGTCCGGCGCTTTCTCTTGCCCTTACGACGGCAAAACTCCAGTGGATATTGTGCATCGCCTTACTGCCGATATGATCGAGTTTGGTGCTGACGAAATCTCCATTGCCGACACCGTAGGCGCCGGAAACCCGCGTCAGGTCAATGATATTCTTGGCCCATTGGTGCAACAATTCGGTAGTGACATGTTTAACCTGCATCTTCATGATACACGCGGCCAAGCATTAGCAATGGCTTGGGCTGGAGTCACCAATGGTGTGCGTAAGTTCGATAGCTCCATCGGCGGGCTGGGCGGATGCCCATTTGCACCCGGCGCCTCTGGCAATGTGGCCACCGAAGATTTGGTGTATATGTTAGAAGAAGCCGGTTTCGACACCGGAATTGATATTGAAAAATTACGCAACGCGGTTGACGTGGCGGAAAAAGCCACCGGTCAACAATTGGGAGGCCGCGTATTACAATGGATGAAATCACAAGACGCGCGCAAACAACAAAACCAATCGCCCTGCGTTTAATAACAACATTAACCCAATATAACCAGTAGGATCGACTACAGGCCATGATCATACCAGCGGTAAAACGTTTGATCGTTGTATGCTGTGCTGTGGCATGCACACAGGTATCGGCGGACAAAACCGATCGAATTATTGAAGGGGAAAAATCCAACATCAAAAGCGCTGCTCAATCGCAGCAGCGCATTGATGCCATTAGTGATAAAACCCAATCTCTGTTTCAGGATTTTCAGTTGGAGCTAAAACGAATTGAAGATCTGAAGGTATACAACCTACAATTGGAACAGCAGATCACAAGGCAAAAACAAAGCATCGTTGAAACCAAGCAAGCCATTCAAGACGTAGCCATCGTGGAGCGGCAAATCACGCCTCTGCTTACCCGCATGATCGATTCCATAGAAGCCTTTATTAACCTGGACGTGCCCTTTCTATTAGAAGAACGTTTCGAGCGAGTGGCATTTCTACGTCATACCTTAACTCGCACCGACGTAACCCTTTCCGAAAAGTATCGTCAGGTGATCGAAGCCTATAATGTAGAAGTAAATTACGGCAACACCATCGAAAGTTATCGTGGCACCTTAAAATTGAATGAGCAAAGCCGCGAAGTGGAATTTTTACGCATTGGCCGCATCGCTCTGATGTACCAAACATTGGATGGAACCGAATTAGGTGCCTGGAACAACCGCAACAAAGCCTGGGAACCATTAGATGGTCGTTACCGTCGTGACATTCGTTTAGGCTTTAAAGTGGCACGTAAACAAGCGGCACCTGAATTACTCACCCTTCCCATTATGGCGCCGGAGTCTTGATTATGAATGTTATGGTCGCCAATTCAAAAAAATGGTTTTTCACCCTGGCTATACTGGTAAGTTGCTGTTTTGCCGCAACCATTCACGCCAATCCATTTAATAAAGATGCCAAAATTGGATCATTAAATGAATTATTGGATTTGGTAAAACAGGGGCGGGTAGAACAGTCCAAAGAAAACACTCGCCGCGAACTGCGCTTCAAAAGAGAGCAAAACAATCAAAGCCATCTGCTGCAAGAAGCCGTTCAAGAGCGCAAAACCTTAGAAGCCGAAAGTGAAAAACTGGAAAAGGTATTTGACGCAAACAAACAAGTATTGGATGAACTCACCCTGCGATTAAATTCACGCATGGGCTCACTAAAAGAATTGTTCACCCACTTACAAAGTGCCACCAGTGATTCCTCGGTGCAATTGCAGAGCTCCATTACCTCCGTTGAAATGTCATCGCGTTTTTTTGAAATGCAGCAGCTCTCCGATCGCTTAAGTCAAAATCGCACACTGCCCCGAATCGATGAGCTGGAACATCTTTGGTATCAACTGCAAAGGGAAATGGTAGAGTCAGGTAAAATTAAACACCTGAACTTGGAAGTAGTGGATACCAACGGCCAAACCGTTAACGCCGATGTAGTGCGCGTGGGCAACTTCAATTTAATGTCCGGTAATCACTATCTGCAATTTATTCCTGAAACCGGCAAAGTGATCGAACTCAATCGCCAACCTGCTCGTTATATGCTGGGCAATGTAGAAGAGTTTACTCAATCGCAAGAAGGCTTTGTTTCCGTGGCTATTGACCCAACCCGAGGCGCACTACTGAACATGCTGCTGGATACACCAGACTTTATCGAACGAGTGGAACAAGGTGGCTTTATTGGATACGTGATTATTGTGTTGGGCGTAATTGGCGTTATCTTAGCTTTAGAGCGCATCATGTACTTAATTATCGTTACCCGAAAAGTTACCGACCAAAGTAAAACGAATGCAGTAAAAGACGATAATCCCTTGGGTCGTATTTTCTTAGCTTACGAGAAAAACAAACATTTGGCATTGGAATCGTTGGAACTCAAATTGGGCGAAGCCATTTTGCGTGAGCGCGCACCGTTGGAAAAATACCTTACTCTGATAAAAATCATTGCGGTTATAGCGCCATTGATGGGTTTGCTGGGAACCGTAACCGGTATGATCAATACCTTCCAAACCATCACCCTATTTGGTACCGGTGATCCCAAATTGATGGCTGGTGGCATTTCCCAAGCATTGGTCACCACAGTACTGGGCTTATCAGTGGCCATTCCAGTGGTATTTTTCCACACCCTGGCTAGCACTCGCAGCCGCGCGGTACTGTCTATTTTAGAGGAACAAAGTACCGGCCTAGTGGCAGAAAAAGCGGAGCAGGAGCACAGCTAATGTGGGCGGTAGTTGAAGCCTTTACCATAGTGCGAGATTTTCATTTCGCCGGTGGTATCGTGCTTTGGGTATTGGGGATCAACATCTTGTTAATGTGGACGCTGGTATGGGAACGCTTTATCTATTATCGCTTTGTTCATCCCAAAAATGTAAACCGTGCTATGCACACCTGGTTTTCCCGTTCCGATCGTTCGTCCTGGTACGCCAAACACATACGACAAAAACTGATCGCAGATGTTTGCTCTCAGGCCCACTTTTCATTGCCTGTGATTAAATCCTTAGTAGCACTTTGCCCTCTGTTCGGCTTACTCGGCACTGTAACCGGTATGATTGAAATATTCGATGTTATGAGCTTGTTTGGTATGAATAACACGCGCTCCATGGCCGCAGGGATTTCAAAAGCCACCCTCCCCACAATGGGCGGAATGGGTGGAGCCATTTTTGGTTTGATGGCCTACCGTATGCTGTGGCGCTTTTACGAAAAACAACCTCACATATTGGCAGATCGCCTTTCCATTTCCACCAACGTGGGAGCGAAATAATGCGGCGCCCTTTTCAACGCGTATTAGAAGAAGAAGAAAGCAGTATCGATATGACACCCATGTTGGATATTGTTTTTATTATGCTGATCTTTTTTGTGGTAACCGCTTCCTTTGTGAAGGAAACGGGTATTGAAATTAATCGCCCTCAAGCCACCACTGCAACACCTAAAGAAACAGCCAACATAAAAATCGCCATCGATTCTCAAGACAGTATATGGATTGATAAACACAAGGTAGATGAGCGCAGCGTAAAAGCAATTTTGGAACGCTTACATATCGAAAACCCCCAAGGAGCTTTGATTATTCAAGCGGATAAGAAGTCCACTAACGATAAATTAGTGCGTGTAATGGACGCTGCACGTCAAGCTGGAATTTCAGCTATTTCCATCGCGGCGGTGGATCAGTAGCATGTTTGCCCGTTACACGCTGGCGTTTGTATTAGCCTTTTGGATGGTCACCTTTCTATTCGCGCTAATGATTGCGCTGATCAAAACCAGTGAAGTGCCGGTAAACGCCAACGCCAATCTTAACATGGTCGATTTTATTCGCGTTAAAAAAGATCCCCATCTAAATCTGGAAGACATAAAACCCGAACCACCTCCAGAACCTGCCAAACCACCACCGCCAGCGGCGTTAGCATTAGACCCTATTGAAACCACAAAGGATGCTTTTAGTTTCAGCGAAGAACCAGAATTCGACAACTTTTCACTGCAACCAGGCTTTTCTGTTGGGGAAGGAGATGGCGAATACCTACCTATCTATCGCGTGCCGCCGCAATACCCGCAACAAGCATTACGCGATCAAGTTGAAGGTTGGGTAATTGTTGAATTCACCATCGGCAAAAAAGGAGAGGTAAAAGACGCCCGCGTAGTAAAAGCCAACCCACCGGGTATTTTTGATAACGCCGCCTTATCTGCTGTTAGACGGTTTCGTTTTAAAGCACGAACCATTGCCGGTACCCCCATCGAAGTTAAAGGGGTTCAAAACCGTATTCGCTTTAGGTTAAAAAAATGATTGGTTTGCGCATCATTCTTATGGTTCTGTTGCTACTAAGCAATGTAGCCCAAGCAGAGGGCGAGGCTAGCTTGTCTGCGGTTATCTACAAAAAACTTTTACTCTCTCAACAAAGGTTAGAAGGCGATAACGTAGAAGAAACCATAGATGAACTCAAAAGCCTGGCAGACAACAAAACCAATAGTGAATACGAAAATGGTATGATGTGGCATTTAATGGGTTACGGCTATTGGCGTCTTGGTAAATTACCCGAAAGTATTAAAGCGCTAAGCAAAGCTCTGGATTTTGATTTACCCAAAGGCCTCAATCTCAACAATCGAAAAATGTTGGCGCAAGTTTACATGCAGAATAATCAATGCCAGCAAGCCGTTCCTCATTTTCGTTTTTGGTTAAGCAACAGTGATGAGCCCAAAGAAGATATGCTGTTACTCACCGCCCAATGCTATTATCAAATGAAGCGCTACAAATCGGCGGTAAAACTAATTAATGAGGCCATTACTCTCTATAAAAGCAATAACCAACAACCCAAAGAAAGCTGGCTAACCCTGTTACAACACAGTTTGGCGCATTTAGACGACGCCAAGCATCGTATTGATACTATTAAACTCCTACTTACCTGGTACCCTAAACCTGAATATTGGTTAGCCCTGGCAGGTGCCTATGCGCAGCTGGAAAAAATGGATAATTACCTTGCGGTACTGTCGCTGGCTAAACGAAAAAATTTGCTCAATACCGAAGCTCAGTATCTTTCTCTGGCCAGTATGTATTTTTCACAACAGGTTCCTATTAAAGCTGCACAGGTTTTGGAAGAAGGGCTAAGTCGCAGCATTGTTAAACACAATGTTAAAAATCTGCGCTTCCTCGCCTCATCCTATTCCATGGCACGTGAATATGATAAAGCCATCAACCCTTTAACCATGGCAGCAAAAAAAGCTAACAATGGCAAAGTGCACTTGTTACTGGGTAATGCTTATTATCAATTGGCACGCTGGCAAGAAGCCGCAGATGCTTTCGAGATGGCAATCGAAAAAGGCGAACTGGAACAAACCGCGAATGCCTGGATGCTCATGGGCCAAAGCTATATTTATCTGAAACAGTTTAATAAAGCCATTGCCGCGTTCGAGCAAGCCGCGCTGGATGAAAGCAAAGCGGAACAAGCCGAACAATGGTTACAATACATTGCCTACGAAAGAAATCGTTATGAATCTCTGGGGTTGGAGACCAACTGATGATGAAAGCCATTGTTGTTCAAGAAGACAAGCAGTTACTTTGGCAAAATACTGAAGCACCGGTAATGGGAAAAAACGATATCCGCATTCGTGTGTACGCCACCGCGGTAAATCGTGCTGATTTGATGCAACAAGCTGGGTTTTATCCACCACCTCCAGGTGCAAGCTCCATCCTGGGCTTGGAGTGCGCTGGAGAAATTATTGAAAAGGGTGCCCATGTAAGCCAGTGGCAAATTGGTGATAAGGTTTGCGCATTACTGGCCGGTGGTGGTTATGCGCAAACCGTAGTTTGCAAAGCCAGCCATGCTTTACCCATTCCCAATGGTTTTACGTTTGAACAGGCCGCTGCTTTACCGGAAGTATTTGCTACTGCCTGGATGAATATCTTTATGCTGGGTAACGTTCAACCTCAACAAAATGTTGTGGTTCATGCTGGCGCCAGTGGTGTTGGTACCGCCGCTATTCAATTATGTAAAGCCAAAGGTAATCCTATTTTCGTCACCGTGGGTGATCAACAAAAATTGCAACGATGTATAGAACTGGGTGCCGACGCCGGCCATATTCGCAGCGAAGGGGATTTCGAATCCGCGGTAAAAGAATGGGCAGGTAAAGCTGGCGTACACGCAATTCTTGATCCAGTTGGCGGACAATACCTGGAACAAAACCTAAGATGCCTTGCCAGCGATGGTCGTTTAATTATCATTGGTTTAATGGGTGGTCGTAGCGGCAATTTGGATTTGGGCCGTTTATTGGTCAAGCGCATTCAAGTAACTGGTTCTACTTTGCGCAGCCGAGACGATCGCAGCAAAGCCGTTGTAATCAGCCAACTAAAAGAAAAGGTATGGCCATTATTTGAATCAGGTGAATTGCAACCCATTATCCATCGGGTGATGCCAATAACCGAAGCCAACGAGGCTTTCGAATTAGTGTCAAGTAATCAAACCATTGGCAAAGTGATTTTAACCGTAAACTAATCATCGCTGGTATAAGCTGATAAACTATATAAAACACCCCACGGGAGACTCCGTTGCAAAGCACCAATATCGGAATCGATCCTCAGGATCTAAACCTGTTCTCGGATCAGGAAGATCTCTTCGATTCAGAGCAAACCCAGCCTTACACCAAACGTTTAGACGAAACCATCGCCAGCTCTGCCCATCGCGCTTTGCAAGTGTGCAACGCGCAAGCACAATGGGTATTAGCCAAATACAAAACTGAAAACGATGAAGAGATGAAAGTGGCGCGGGTAAAGGCCGAGCATATTGCATTCGATCTAGGGCATGAAGAATTCGATCCTCAAGAGCATAAAAGCAACCCCTTTGAAGAACCGATTTTGCGAGAAGCCTGGCAAGCAGGCTGGGATCACGCCACCAAAACCAAGCCCAGCAAACCCTTAATGAAATTGGAAAACAAATATTGGGAAGAGGGCGTGAATATGGATGACGCCCGATCTCAATACGAACTTTGCGCTTTGCGTCTGTTTAAAATTGCCGCAGAACTGGATGGTAGTGAGGAGTCGGAGCGGGCCAAACGCTTGGCTATGGAGATGTGCCGTTATCACGAAGGCGAAAGCCCCTCCAATAACCGTCAGCAGGAAATTGATCGTTTTATGTCACGGCAGGCAGAACGCATAGCCGAAGCCATTGATTTTTAAGATTATTACTCATGAGCAGTCAGGATAAATGGAACCGCATCTATGGTCAGCGATCAACCCCAGGTACACCTTCCCAACTGCTCACAGAACACGCATTCTTACTTCCTGACCAAGGCTCAGCCTTGGATCTTGCTTGCGGGCTAGGCGCAAACGCCTGTTTTCTCTCGGAAAAAGGCTTGAGTACTGAAGCTTGGGATATTTCCGATGTCGCTCTAACCCGACTCAATCAACAACAACCCCAAATACAAACACAGATTCGCGATGTAGAAAGCCAACCTCCCGCCGAGGAAAGTTTCGATGTTATTGTGGTAACGGATTTCCTTTATCGCCCCATTTGTCCGGCAATCAGCGCCGCATTACGCCCCGGAGGCCTGCTGTTCTACCAAACCTTCTGTCGCGACAAAATCACCCAATCAGGCCCCTCTAATCCCAGTTTTCTTCTAGAAAACAATGAGTTACTGAGTTTATTCAGTGATTTACAGGTGTTATTCTATGAAGAATTCAGTCGCTTTGGCGATCTCAATCAAGGCCAGCGCAACAAAGCTTCACTAATTGCAGCCAAACCAACAGCTTAACCTCACACTTACCACTGATCGACTGGCAGCCAGCGTTAAAACTCCTACACTTATTACTTAGGGAACGTTTTAAAGGAACGCTGTAAACACTATGGCTCTGGATCTGATTCCATATCATAAAAAGCGCGTGCTGATCATCGAAGATCTGGCAGAAATGCGCTCTTCTATGAAATCCATGCTCTCTAACATGGGCGTGCAACAAATGGAAACCGTGAACAACGGTGAAGAAGCCTTAGCCAAGATCGCCAACAACACCTACGATATTATATTTTCGGATTATGAGCTGGGCCGGGGCAAAGACGGCCAGCAAATTTTAGAAGAGATCCGCTATTCAGGATTGATTCCCGCTTCCACCATTTACATTATGGTCACAGCAGCACAAACCGTTGAAATGGTGATGGGCGCTCTCGAATACGAACCAGACGGCTACATTACCAAACCCGTTACCTTAGAAATTTTACGCACACGACTAAACCGTATTATTCGTACAAAAAGTGTGTATAAGGAAATCAATAAGGCCATCGATAAAAATGACATCGATGGCGCTTTAGAGGCCTGTAATCGTTTAGCCGTGGAAAAACCAAAATTTGCACTTCCCGCCTACCGCATTAAAGGCAAACTGCTGTTAAACGAAAAACGTTACGAAGAAGCCAAAGATATTTACGACACCGTTTTGGGCATTAAGCGCGTAGCCTGGGCCATTTTGGGCATGGGTAAGGTGCAATACTTAAATGCCAACTACGATGAAGCACAAGAACTACTGGAAGGGTTGGCCAACACCAAAGCCAAGTATGTAGAAGCCTTTGACTGGCTTTCTAAAGTATTGGAAGCGCAAGGAAAATTCAAAGCCGCTCAAGAGGTGTTAGAACAGGCTGTAGCAGAATCACCCAAATCAGTAGTACGCCAACAAGAGTTAGCGCGTTTAGCGGAATTAAATGGCGACTTTGATGTCATGTACAAAGCCTGTCGCAAAGCTACCGGCCTTTCCAAAAACTCTGTGTTTAAAAACGCCGACAATTTAATTCGCTACGCAAAATCCATGCAACCAAAAATAAAACACGGCAGCATGCGAGATCAAAAACTTGCCATTAACGAAGCCAATTCGTTGTTAGAAGCGGTTAAATTAGAATTCCATTTGAACATATCTCAACTGATTAAATGTGGTTTAGTGGAAGCGCAAACACTGTATAACAGCGGCAAGGAGATAGAAGGTAAACTGGCATTTAAAGCTGTTCAAGCAATGTTAAAAGACAACTCTAGCCTTTCCACAGATGATAAGTTGGATATTTTCGTTGCGAAACTTCAATTCGAAGATGAAACAGATGCCATGGGTTACGGCACAGAATTGTTGGTTGAAATAGCAGGTAATCGCCGTCTGCAAAAAAAATATTACAACATTCTAGATTTTCACCTTTCTAAAAATCCAGAAGCGCGTTTGGAGTTACTCAAAAAGCGCGGACAAGAATTATTAAACGTGCCCGACTTTGAAGAAGCCTATGAAGTACTGCACAAAGCCACCAAGTTGCCCAATGCCGATGTTGATTGTCAACTGGAAGCCTTAAGAGCCGTAGTAGGTTTATATAAAAAAGGTGTGCGCTCCAGCGAATATCTAAACCAAGCAAATGATTTATTCTTACAATTACAAGCCATGGACACCGGCGATCCACGTTATCCCACCCTAGAAAAACTGCGCTTACAATGGGCCGAGCAAAATTCCGATGAGCAACAATCCGAAGCTAGCTAACCAGCTACTCGCAGCCTCTATTCACGAAATAAAAAATCGTTTCGGTTTAATGTTTTCCCAACTGGATCAGTTATTGGCTGAACTACCTCTAGATCCACACCGATCACACACTGCCGATTTAATCAAAAGTGAGGCTGAGTTTATAGGTAATGAATTGGTGCGAGTATTAGTTGCCTATAAATCATTAGATCATGATTTAGAAGTAAACCAGGATCAGCAATTCTTAGTGGATTTTTTGGAGGAAAAAGTGGCCCGTCATACCAATACGGCCAAAGCAAATGATCTAACTTTGGATTTTGATTGCGATGAAGATTTGGACGGGTTCTTTGATGGCGGGGTTGTAAATATTGTTTTAGATACCTGTATATACAACGCGGCAAAAGAAGGCGCCAAACGTATTTTGCTGAAAGCAGAACAACCTGACGGCTTTTTACGAATACAGATTCACGATGATGGCCCAGGGTTTCCTGATTCCATGTTGCAACAGGGTATTCAATTAGGGCAACTCAAGCAGGAAACAGCGTCCACCGGTTTGGGTTTATACCTGGCACAAAATTTAGTGTCGCAGCATCAGGAAGGGGATAAAACAGGCTACATCGAATTGGGTAAGAGCGATATTCTTGGTGGCGCCTGTGTTACGGTGTTTTTACCCCAATAACCATCACTTCAAAGGATCTGTTCTAGATCCTTTCTAGCTATCGAAGCTTCACCTTTATTCAGGCTATAATAGGCGCCATTTTGCTGGGAATCACAAGGCTAATTGATTCTGGCGATTTCGCCTCCCGCCTTATCTCTAGCACCCAAATTTTGCACCAACAATAGGTTTTCCATGAGCGAGCAAACGCCAACGGCACCATCAAAGGGCCTGACATTTCAAGAATTGATTCTAACCCTACAGAATTTTTGGGCTTCCAAAGGTTGTGTTGTCATCCAACCTTACGATATGGAAATGGGCGCTGGCACATTTCACACCGCCACCTTTCTAAGAGCGATTGGTCCCGAAACCTGGAATGCTGCTTATGTGCAACCAAGCCGCCGCCCCACTGATGGTCGATACGGGGAAAACCCCAACCGCCTGCAACACTATTATCAATTTCAGGTGGTGCTGAAGCCTTCTCCCTCCAATATTCAAGACCTGTACCTAGAATCACTGCGTTTGCTCGGCATCGATACCAGTGCCCACGATGTACGTTTTGTGGAAGACAACTGGGAGTCCCCCACATTAGGTGCTTGGGGTTTGGGCTGGGAAGTGTGGCTAAATGGAATGGAAGTCACTCAGTTTACCTATTTCCAACAGGTGGGTGGCATTGAATGCTATCCCGTTACCGGCGAAATCACCTATGGCCTTGAGCGTTTATGCATGTATCTGCAAGGGGTGGATTCGGTGTATGACCTGGTATGGACCGATGGCCCCTACGGAAAAGTCACCTACGGTGATGTGTTCCACCAAAATGAAGTAGAAATGTCCACCTTCAACTTTGAGCACGCCAATGTGCCCAAGCTGTTTGAGTTATTCGATTTTTATGAAGCGGAATCCAACGCCTTAATGGAAAAGCAGTTGCCGCTGCCAGCTTATGAAATGGTGGTAAAAGCGTCTCACACTTTTAACCTATTGGATGCCCGGCGAGCGATTTCCGTTACAGAACGTCAGCGTTATATTCTACGCGTGCGCACCTTAGCCAGAAACATTGCCAAAAGTTATCTACAGGCTCGGGCACGTCTCGGCTTCCCCATGGCGGAACCGGCCCTACGCGATGAAGTCTTGGCCAAGTTAGAGAAGGAGAACGCCGCATGAGCCAACAAGATTTTTTAGTCGAGCTGGGCACCGAAGAACTGCCGCCAAAAGCATTGAAAAAGTTGTCCAATAGCTTCCGCGATGGAATCGTTGCCGGTTTGGAACAAGTAGGTTTAGCGCACGCTGAAGTTCATGCTTATGCCGCACCCCGTCGTTTAGCAGTAATGGTGAAATCCTTATCCACTCAACAACCTG
>JBFKSL010000067.1:0-12207 GCA_041626995.1 Ketobacter sp.
ATTGAAGCTTTAGTGTTTCGTTAAAGAAATATGAATCCCACAGTAAGGTGATGGTGTTGCTTTGACTGTCTTCTATTAAATTGTTAGACGCGTTTAAAATCGTTTTGTGAAACCACTGAATAGACACGTATTGATCGCGCCAACCTTGCCAGTCAAAACCAATTAAGCCGCTTATTTGATCTTGTTGCTCCACGCCAGGTATGGCGGTGTAGGTGCGAAAATAGCGATCGCTTTCGAAGGCAAGCTCGGTGCGTAGTGTCCAATCGTTTATTGCCGTACTGGCGGATGTGCCGATTAGATGGGAGCGTTCTAGGCTCTGATATATCGTTACCTGTTGGTTTTCAAGTTCTGTTCTCAAAACGGGAAAGTCAACGTAATGATATAAATAATTAACAGAAATATCCCAGCCATAAATGAAGCTGGTTAAACGAATCCCTGCATCACTGTCTTTAGGTAAATTTTCGGGCAGCTCCAGTTCATTTACACTAACAGGTATACTTCCCGATGCCTGTGGTACTACAACCGGACTGGTAAAGGCAAAAGGGGAGTGCTGAGGTGGAATTTCATGGGCAGTGGTGTCTGGAATCCAAAGCAGTTGAAGAGTGCTGTTATTGCCCATAATCCATTGCCAATTCACCATCCAAATAGGAATGCGCGAATCATCAAAGTCATCCAGAATAAATTGTCGAAAACTTTGAGGGTTTACCACGTCCAACAACTTTAACCCGTCAGCTTTCCCCCAAACCACTTGTTGTTTGCCAATTCGCCATGACGTTTGGTTGGTGTTGATGTCCCAATACAATTCACGAATGCTGAGTTCACCTTTGTCATTTATCCATAAAGGTTTGCTCCAGTCGCTATAATTATTAGGCGTCTCTATGTGATTGTAATCGGGTTTCTCGCCATAACGTAGGCGCGTAATTAACGTGAGCTCTCCCTTTCCTATGCTGTCGTTAAATTCAAAATCAGCAAGCAAGTCGTGTTGTGGCCACTGATTTTGGCGAGTGCCATAACTGCTTTGGCTGCTAACCATTGCGCCTAACTCGTAGGCGCAAACGGTTGAGGATAAGCCCAGCAGTACCCATGGCAGAGCAAAATAAAATAAACGATTCATCTTGGTACACCCTGGCTTAGAGCCTGCCGGGTGAATAGGCGGTCCTGAACTGGCGTTTGGTAGTCCACCTCAGAAAACTGAAACAGGGTGGAGTGACCGGTTTTGTGGTTGAAGATTTCCAATTCGTGACGAGTCCAAATATTTTGCACCTTTCGTATGTCTCGCACTTGCAGAGACTTTAGTTTGTTAAGCGCGGTGTCCCAATATTCAGCGCGAGTCACTATCCAGTTGCTGGAGTCAACCCAGGTGTGAATTTTTCCATAACCCAACTCTTCTGCAACTGCTTCATTAATGGGTTTGGCCTCTAGCAAAATTAACTCCTGGTCGCCTTCTTGTACCTTTTCCAAGCTGGTAAATTCATAGTCGCTGAGTTCAAATTTTCCCTCCTTTTTGATTTCTTCATAAGTGAAATCGGTTCCAAGAAAATAATCACCTCGATCAGAAGCGCTGATACGGCGGGCTTTTCTTAAAGCAGGTAGATAAAGCCATTGATCGTCATCTAAATTGGTTTGAGGATAATCGTATGTGAGGAACCCTGTGTTTTTTACATTTCTGGGTGATAAGTAAAATAATACTGTGCGCTTCTCGTCTCCGTAGTATTTTCGGTAGTTAATGGTTTCACGGTTGCGCACTTTTCCATTTTTGTCTGTCATGGTCATAGAAAGCTTTCCAGTGCGTTGTTCACCATCTTCCACCTGAACAATTTGTTCTGCTACCCAGCGACCATCTGGTAGTGTGTTTGCCTCGGAAGGGGTTGAGTAGAATAAAGAAACCAAGCCAAATGCGAGGATGATGGATGCCGCTTTAACACCGTTTGCCACATTGAATTCTGCGCGTTCAGGTTCGGTAATGAATTTTGGTTTGAGCAGTTTGATCAGAGCAGGTAGCACTGTCATGCTGAATAGAAAACTCACGGTAACGGATAGGGCAACGATGGTGCCGAAATTGTTAAGAGGTACTACTTTGCTGGAAATTAATACGCCAAAACCAAGGGCAAGAGCGAGTAGGTTCAATAATAATGCTCTACCGGTGGTTGGGTAAAAGTGTTGAAAGACCTGGTTCATGTCTGCATGTTCACGATAGAGTGTTCTAATTCGATCTATAGTGTGAATGGCGAAATCAACGCCCAGACCAATCGCTACAGCTGCAAACATGGATGTGCCGATGCCTAATGGGATCTGCAAAATAACCATAGTGCTGTAAACCAGTAAAATGCTGGCGGCCACGGGCATCAAGGAAAACAGCCCGGCTGAGAGCGAGCCAAACAATAGGGCGGATACAATCAAAACCAGTGCCAGAGCGATCGCCATGCCAAAGAAATGGCTGGCCCCTAAATCCTTAATCCAGTGATAACTTAAGTAAACCCGCCCGCTAAGGTTGGCGCGTACTTGGTTGTCATTAAATTGATTCGCAATATAGTTTTCCAGTGCTTCCACAACGGGTCTGTTCTGAGAGTAAGCGCCGTTGTTCAGCATTAATCGTGCATTGGCCATTTGATAGTTGTAATCCACTTCTTCTTGAAAGTCAGTGGGGTTTCCAGAAGCCGCGTATAGCAAAAAGTATTGAGCGATTAAGTCGCGGTCTTCAGGGAGTTGATAAAAGTCGGGGTTGCCTTCGTTTAACGAACGGTTCATTTGTTTCAAATAGTCGACGATGGAAACGGCTCCCTGAACATTTGGAAGAGACAGAGCAAACTCCTGTAGAGCTTCGATTTTTTTCAAAACATTGGGATCGAATAGACCTTCTTCCTGCTGGGTTTCAATTACCACATCCAGGTAATAGGTGCCGTGAAAACGTTGATTGATTTGTTTGTCTGCCAGATATAAAGGTTCGCTTGGGTGGAAAGTATTAATGCGTTCATCGTCAACTCGCAGCTGGCTGGCTGCAACCAAACCAAAACCAATAATGACAATAGATGCAACTACAATGCTACGGCTATGGTTAAGCGTGAGCTTGCCAAGCATTACCATAAAGCTTGCAAAAGCATCCCGCTTAGTCGATGTGATTTTTTTGGCTAATTTAGGATTCACTTCCGTTTTTAGTAAACCCATAGCAGCGGGAAGAAACAGAAGTGAATAAACCCAAGCTGCACTCACGCCAATTGCCGTAAACAAGCCAAAGTATTTGAACGGAGGCATATAGGCGGCGAAATATAATCCCAAAAATCCAGCAGCCGTGGTGAGAGTGGTCAGGGTGATGGGGCGCCACATGGCAATCATGCTGTAAATGATGGAATCTTTAATGCTTTCGTCGGGGTGGTAAGAGCGTCGCTCAAAATATTCACTGTAAATATGAATGCTGTCTGCCACGGCAATGCCGATTAAAATGACGGGCAGGGCGTTTGTGATCACAAAGAAAGGCACTTGAGCGGCCGCCATGGAACCGATGGTAATCACAGCAGAAGCTGCAATGATCACGTTGGCCATGATGGTGGAACCAAAACGGCGAAAAGCAATAAACAACACAATGGTAATGATGACAGCGGCTAATGGGTTCAATCGTTTGGCGTCGGAGTCGATGTAACCGCCAAGGAAACCGGCAACGGCACCTTCACCTGCCACGTGTAGTTGTAGATTTTCATGGAGTGGTATTTGGTCTAATGCCTCTAGAATGGCCTGATAAGTTTGTTCTGCCTGTGCCTGATCCAGTAGTTCTGCAACTACTAGTGTGGCTGTTTCATCCACTGATACAAGAGTGCCTTGGTAAAGTGGGAAATCTCGAATGGCATCTTGTACTTGCTTTGCAGTAAGTTGATCGATATCACCTTCATAAAATGGGGATACGTCAAGGCCTTCGCTGGTGCCGACAATATTGTTTTCGGTTGCTAGGCTGGTGATTCTATCGGGGTCGATATTGGGAATGTTTTTTAATGAATCCGAGATTGCGCGAACGGCAGTTAAACCTTCCGTTGTGAAAATGGAATCCGGTGCAATCAGTGCTATTACAATGGGATCACTTAGGCCGAATAGTTGTTTTACTTTATCGCGATAAATTAACGCAGGGTTATCTTCCGCTAAAAATGCATCTGCGCGGGTATCTTTGGTGAGCTTGGGTGCAAAACTGCCCATGGCAATGATAATCCCAAGCCCTAACAACAAACAAAATACACGGTGAGAGAGAATCCAGTTAAAGATTTTATAGGGGGTTGAGTTTTGCTCTGGTTCGACCATTTTGAGTTCTCCTTGTGAATTAGAATGCGTATGCATGTATATGAAGGCTGTAAAAATGCATATGCATGTATATGGGCTAAAAAATTACTGCTTAGTTTCCACGATAAGATTGCTTAGGTTAATGAGGTCTTTGGCGCTTTGCTTTCCCAGCTTCGCTTGCAGTTTTTCCTGCGCTTGCTGCCATGGCACCAAAGCTTTGTTGTAGAGCTGTTTTCCCTGCTTGCTTAGAGACAGTTGCTTTTCGCGACCGTCCACTCCAGGTTCCACTTGAATGTAGCCATCACGAATGAGCGGTTTTAAGGCTCGTGAGATGGTGGCTTGCTCTAACACCAGCGCCTCCCGTAATTGCGCTGCAGTGGTTTTTCCCATCAAATCCAACGCCCGCAGCACGGAAAACTGAGTAACCCGCAACCCCAGGGGGGCGAGGTGCTCGTTATACAGCTGGCTGATGACTCGGTCGGCACGGCGAAGAGCATGTGCCAAGCATAATTCGTATTCCATGGGGTTTATTATGGATGCATATGCATATATGTCAATAGTAAAGTTCGTTACCTTGGGCGATTACTCTACTATTTTCCCACGCAGGGATTTGATTTTCCCTCGTTTAACTTTGCTATCCACTCTTTTGCGCTGCGAGCTTCTGGTGGCTTTGGTGGGCTTTCTTTTGGCCTGAACCACCGTAACTGAGTGAATCAATTCGCGCAGACGCTCCAATGCATCCAGTCGGTTCTTTTCCTGGGTGCGGAATCGTTGGGCCTTTATAATGATGATGCCTTGTTTGCTGATACGTCGATCTTTCAGTTCCATCAGGCGTTGTTTGTAGATTTCCGGTAAAGAAGATTGGGTAATGTCGAAACGCAAATGTATGGCAGATGAAACCTTGTTGACGTTTTGACCACCAGCTCCCTGAGAGCGAATGGCGGAAAACTCGATTTCTTCGAGAGGGATGTTTAGATGGGGGTTGATTGAGAGCACAACAAAGCCTTGAATTGCGTTAACAGCATTGGCTCTATCATCCCACGAAGTGTTGGATGATTATAGAACAGGTTTGGAGAAAGGAAGTGATCGAGGCTGAATACTAAAAAGCCCCGGCGTGTAAACCGAGGCTTTTAGAATATATGGTGCCCGGAGGCGGAATCGAACCACCGACACGGGGATTTTCAATCCCCTGCTCTACCGACTGAGCTATCCGGGCGTCAAGAGCGCGCTATTAAACCTTCACTTGGCCCTGGAGTCAAGGCACAAAGAAACATTTTCTAATCAGGCGCTTGGGGGCACGTATCCTTCTGGCTGCTCGTAGTCTTCACCGGAAAGAAACTTGTCAAATTCGCTCTGCAGAAAGGTCTGAGTGGAAGGATCCATCAAATTTAAGTGCTTTTCATTAATCAACATTGTCTGGTGCTTTAACCATTCCTGCCAAGCCTGTTTCGATACATTGTCAAAGATGTCCTGGCCTTTGGGGCCGGGGTAGGGTGGTTTTTCCAGGCCTTCCATATCTTTTTGATATTTACGACAAAAAACGGTGCGGCTCATAGAGGGTCCTTAATCTTAATTCAGAGAGTCAATTAGCTTTTTAATGGGTGCGGCAACACCCAGGCTGCTCAATTGTTGTCTGTTATACCAAATGGCCTGTTCTGCTTCCATCACCCGCTTGGGTTTTTGTTCCAGCTTTACCTTAAGGGGGTGAATATCCAAATGATAGTGTGAAAAGGTGTGGCGAAACGGTTCTAGTCGTTCCAAAGACGGTGAGGCGCTTGTCCATAGGGAAAGCTGCTGCTGGGCGGTGGCTTCATCGCTAAATTCAGGGAAACTCCACAAGCCGCCCCAGATGCCAGTCTCTGGTCGCCGGTATAAAAACAGGTCTTCCTTATGCTGTAGCAGCAGCATCCAGGTGGCTTTTTCCGGTTTTTCCTTTTTTGGCTTCTTGTGCGGGTATTCGCTGGGCTTGCCAGTTTTCGCTGCGGCGCAGATTTCCACTAAAGGGCATATACCACAGGTGGGTTTGCTGCGGGTGCACAGGGTGGCCCCCAAATCCATCATGGCTTGGGTAAAAGCCTGGGTGCGTTCCGGCAAGGTGTAATGCTCTGCGATGGTCCAGAGCTGATCAGCGACTTTCTTATCGCCGGGCCAACCCTCTACCGCGTGCAAGCGGCATAGCACGCGTTTTACGTTGCCATCAAGAATTGGTGCTGCTATGCCCATGCTGATAGAAGCGATAGCGCCCGCAGTAGAACGCCCTATGCCAGGGAGCTGCTCCAGTGCCACAACATCCTGGGGAAATTCCCCGGCCAGTTCACTGGCCACCAGCTTTGCGGCTTTATGCAGGTTGCGGGCCCGAGCGTAATACCCCAGCCCTGACCAGTGCTGGAGTACCTCGTCTACCTCTGCCGCAGCCAATGATTCCACCGTGGGAAAGCGCTCCATAAAGCGCTCATAGTAGGGAATAACCGTGTTCACCTGGGTTTGTTGCAGCATAATTTCCGACACCCAAACCCGATAAGGGGAAATGTCTTGCTGCCAGGGCAAATCGGTGCGGCCGAACTGGTCATACCAGTCCAAAACGCGCACCCTAAAAGCCATAGTATTCTTATGGTCTTTGTGCATCGGAACGTAATTCACTTTGGATCAAAAAATAAGGCAAAACAATAACATATTTATCCGCCTTACATATTCTGGGTGTTCGCACGGCGGTTTTGAAAAAGTCCACTATAATATGAAGGATTAATGCGTATGAATTCAACGTATTGCACGTATCGGGCGAAAGATATGGAATAAAGGCGGCATTATAAACATGGAAAGAAGATCAGCCAGCCGCTGGCTCATCCCCACCATTCAAAATAAGTTGCTGGCGGTAATGCTGCTGGTGGCGCTTGTGCCTTTGTTTATCTTTGGCAGTCTGGCCTATGTTAAATCCCGGGAATCTGTTATTAACCAGGTGGGAGAAAAGCTTCAGGCTGAATCTCTCTTGGCCATGTCTTTGTTAGATCAAACCTTCAGCTTTAGTTACGAAAATATTCATTCATGGGCTGCATTGGATGTGATGCAAGCCGTTGAGCGCGGTGATCCTGAAGGCCTGATTTCTGAAGTGCTTACCCAATATCAGAATGCATACAAAATTTACATCACGCTGGTGGCTGTGGATCTGGATGGCACTGTGGTGGCCGCTGCCGATCCAGATCAAATTGGTATCTCCGTTGGCCATACTGAGTGGTTTAAAGGCGTGATGAGTACGCAGCGCGCGTACATGTCAGAGCTGCGGCTTGATCCTGAGCTGGGTGGCTATGGCGTGAGCCTTTCCGTCCCCATTAAGAGAAGCTATGAAGATAGCATTGTAATTGGCGTGTTAAAGGTTAGTTTGGATTGGAATGAGTTACTGAAGCAAATTAATCAAATTAAAGTGTTGCCCGATGGTCAGCAAGAAAAAGGTTACGCGGTTTTATTGGATAGCGAAGGCTATATTATCGCTGCTCCAGATTTCATTTTAGCCGATGAGGAAGGCAGCCACTCCAGCGAAAATGTGCTGCGGGTGTACGGTAATCGGTGGTGGGTTGTGGAAAGCCCAATGTTGCTGGATCGATTGCTTCATCGTGCGGGTCATCGCTATATACGTCGCGGAGAAAATGAATATTTGCTGGTGAATACACCGGCAAAACAATTTGATTATATTGGTCAAACCGGTTGGAGTTTGATTTTGGTTCGCGATGCGGACGATGCGCTGAAAGATGTAGTGTACATCCGTGAACGGGCGATATTAATTGCATTGTTGTCTGCTTGTGTGATTTTAGTGGTGGCGTATTTTCTGTCGCGACAATTAGGCCAGCCAATATCCCGTTTATCCTCTTGGGCTGAAGAGATTTCTCACGGCAATTTAGACCGCAAAATTAGTTTGCGCTCTAATGACGAATTGGCTCAGCTTGCCGATTCGTTAGATAACATGCGTAAAAATCTGAAAAATTATTTGGATGAATTATACGAATCGAGAGAGCGTTATCAGGCTGTAATGTCTTCTATTGATTGCGTAGTTTGGGAAGCAACATTAAATCCAGTGCAAGTCAGTCTGGTGAGTGGAAAAGTTGAACATGTTCTTGGGCGCAGCGTTCAAGAAATAAAAGAAAATATCGAACAATGGCAGAGCGTGGTGCATCCGGACCATCATGAAAAAGTGATCGATGCTTTCCATTACGCCATTAACGAGGCCAGTGATAACTATGTTGAATTTAAAGTTCGTCATGGTTCGGGTGATTGGGTTTGGGTGAAGGCGCTGATTTCGGTCGTCATTGAAGGGCTTAGTGTTGAACGTCTGCGTGGCGTGGTTGTAGATATTAACGAGAACGTAAAAGCTGCAGAGGAAATGGCAGTGGCTCGCGACATAGCGTTAAAAACTGCAGAGGATAAAAGCCGCTTTATGGCCATCGTTAGCCACGAAATTCGCACGCCCATGAACGGAATCTTGGGCATGTTGGATATGTTCAACGATACCGGCATCAATGATGAGCAAAAAGAAGTGCTGGATCTGGCAAGGCGCTCAGGTAAAAACCTGCTGTCTTTAGTGGATGATGTAATGGATTTCTCGCGTATGGAAAGCGGTGAGTTGGAATTCCATTATGAAGAAATCAATATTCACGAATTGCTCAATTCTGCATTAAACCTTATTGCTGTGGATGCTTACAAATCCGGTTTGGATGTGGGGGTGGTTATGGAAGCAGGGCTGCCTCAATTGCTAGTGGCAGACCAAACCAAGCTACGGCAAGTATTAACGGGTTTACTCTCCAACGCTTTGAAGTTCACCACCCATGGGTCTATTTTGCTATGGGCTGAGTTGCTGCCAACAAACCGTTTATACGTGGAGGTAAAAGACACAGGAGTAGGCATTGAAGCAAGACAACAGGCAGGTCTATTTGAACCTTTTGTGCAGGAAGATGGTTCGTCCACCCGGCGTTTTGGTGGTTCAGGATTGGGTTTGGCATTGTGTCAGGGCATTATCCAGGCTATGGGCGGCAAAATTGGTGTGAAGTCTATTAAAGGAGTGGGATCATCCTTCTTCTTTGAATTGCCTGTGGACGTTCCAACAGGGCAAGAGTCATTAGTCGCCAAGCAACGTAGAGATTTTCAGCGCGATTACCCTGATGGTTCAGTGTTGTTGATTGGTGATGTGCCCGCCACACAAATGGTGTTAAAAGTGGCCTGCCAGCAGTGGGAATTGGATTTTCATTGGGAGCAGAAAGAAACCCGTCTGATACGCAACTTGGAAGCCGTACTGGAAGGTAAACGCTATCAATGGATCTTTATCGCCCAGGAAATCAGCGATCGCTTTTGGGAGGCGCTTGGCCCCTATATCAATCGTAATCACGGTGTGCAGTTGATCCAATTGCGTTCCCCCACAGACCGCTATGGTCAGCGCCCGTTGCCCCATATCTATTTGCCCTTTTCATCGCCGCAGCTGGCCGATTGCATGCTTGGGCGGTTGGAGAAAGCCACTCGTCAGCAGGTTGTGCAACAGCCTAAGGTTGCTAACCTTCCCCGAGTATTGGTGGTGGATGACAACGAGGTGAATCGTCGGGTTGCCTGTGGTTACCTGCGCAAATTAGGCTTTTCCAGCGACATTGCTGAAGATGGTTTGCAAGCGTTGGATGCAGTGAAGCGCAGTAACTACGGCTTGGTGTTTATGGATTGCCAAATGCCGGTGATGGATGGCTACGAATCTACCCGAGCAATACGCAAGTATCTTGATGGAAGGCGGTTGCCGATTATCGCTGTTACCGCCAATGCCATGGAGGGAGATCGGGAGAAATGCTTGGACGCAGGCATGGACGACTACATGGCCAAACCCCTACGCAAAGATAAAGTCAAAGAAGTGGTGCAACGCTGGATTGACCTGCCCCCGCTTGCCGCTGGCGAAATCTCCTCATAGCTTAGGCATTTCCTGCTGATCGCGGTATAATCCGCCCTTTCTCAACAATCGTGGAGCCCCCATGTCCCAAGCAGCGACGCCGCGTAGCGCCCGAGTGGAGCGCAATACGCTGGAAACCCAGATCACCGTGTCCGTCAACCTGGATGGAACCGGCCAGTGCAAACTGGATACCGGCGTGCCCTTTCTAGAGCACATGCTGGATCAGGTTGCTCGTCATGGCTTGATCGATTTGGAAATCGTAGCAAAAGGGGACTTGCACATCGATGCCCACCACACGGTGGAAGATGTCGGTATCACTCTGGGCCAAGCCCTGGCTCAAGCCTGGGGTGACAAAAAGGGCCTGCGCCGTTATGGCCACTCCTATGTGCCACTGGATGAAGCGCTCTCTCGCGTTGTGCTGGATCTATCCGGTCGCCCAGGCTTGGTGATGGATGTGGAATACACTCGTGCCATGATTGGTGGTTTTGATGTGGATTTATTCGGTGAGTTTTTTCAGGGCTTGGTAAACCACGCCATGATGACCTTGCACATCGATAATCTAAAAGGCAAAAATGCCCATCACCAGGCCGAGACGGTTTTTAAAGCTTTTGGTCGCGCTTTGCGCATGGCCATTGAGCCCGACGAGCGCATGGGTGACATCACCCCATCCACAAAAGGTGTGTTGTAAAGCATGAGCACCGTTGCAGTAATTGATTATGGAATGGGAAATCTACACAGCGCAGCCAAGGCGTTAGAACATGTTGCTCCTGATGCTGAAGTGGTAGTGACCCACGATGCAGAAAAAATCCTTGCCTGCGATCGCGTGGTGTTCCCCGGTGTGGGTGCCATTCGTGATTGCGTGGGCGAAATCAAGCGTTTGGGTTTGGATCAGGTTGTTGCAGAAGCCGCCAAGAGCAAGCCACTGTTAGGGATCTGTGTGGGCATGCAAAGCATGATGACCCACAGTGAGGAAAACAATGGCGTGGGTTGTTTGGATATGTTCGCCGGTGAAGTGAAATTCTTCGGTGATGATCTACGGGACGCTTCTGGCGAGAAATTAAAAGTTCCCCATATGGGTTGGAACCAGGTGAAGCAGGTAAAAGCGCACCCTTTGTGGAAAGATATCCCCGACCTGTCGCGTTTTTATTTTGTGCACAGTTATTACGTGACCGTGCAAGATGAAAACCTGATTACCGGTCGTGGTGAATATGGTGTGCCGTTTGTGGCTACCTTGGGCCGCGATAATGTGTTTGCGGTGCAGTTTCACCCGGAGAAAAGCCAGAAGTCTGGTTTGACGTTGTTGAAGAATTTTATGAAGTGGGATGGGGTGGCGTGAAGCTGCAAGTTTCAAAACCGTTTCATCCCAGTCTGAAGCTTTTATTATTTTTTGAGTAGTAACGAGAAAGAATATGTTAATAATCCCCGCCATCGACCTGAAAGACGGAAAATGTGTACGCCTGCGTCAGGGCCTGATGGATGACGCCACTGTATTTTCCGATGACCCCGTTGCCATGGCGGATCAATGGGTGGAGCAAGGCGCTCGACGTTTGCATTTGGTGGACTTAAACGGCGCTTTTGATGGTGTGCCAGTCAACGGTGAAGTCGTGCAAGCCATTGCTAAAAAATACCCTGATCTGCCCATTCAAATTGGTGGTGGTATTCGCACATTGGAAACCATCAAAGCTTATCTGGATGCGGGCGTGGATTACGTCATCATCGGCACCAAAGCTGTTAAAGAACCAGCCTTCGTGACCGAAGCCTGCAAAGCCTTCCCTGGACACATTATTGTGGGCATCGACGCTAAAAATGGTTTGGTAGCAACCGATGGCTGGGCCGAAGTTTCTGAAGTACAAGCAGTGGATTGCGCCAAGCAATTTGAAAATGATGGAGTGAGCGCCATTGTGTACACCGACATCAGCCGTGATGGCATGATGCAGGGCGTGAACATTGACGCCACTGTGGCCCTGGCCGAAGCCATCAACATTCCAGTGATTGCCTCTGGCGGTGTTACCAACATTGATGACGTCACCAAC
>JBFKSL010000068.1:0-12184 GCA_041626995.1 Ketobacter sp.
GCAGAGACAATATCGTTGCCTTCGGTTTCTAATGTGTTGCTTGAGCCTGGTTTAGAGACATTACTATCGTATTTATGTCGAGCAAATGTTCCTCCCGCACGGATGTCTAATATTTCATTCAATTGCCAGATCAATTGATATTCCAATCCGTAATGCTTGGTTTTGGCATTATCAATATTCTCACGATTGGATGATTGAAAAATCACATTGTTCTTTTTCATGTAGAAGCTGGCCAAGTTGTAGCTGAAGCTAGCTACTGTGCCTTTGGCAGCAAGCTCGGCACTGTTGATTTCTTCTGAATCGAGGTTGGCGATCAGCTGACCCGACTGCAATCGGTACAGTTCTGTAGCTTGTGGAGCGCGAAAGCCATGGCTAATGCGTACGCTAGGTATGAATGCATCGCTAATATGATGCAGCGCGCCAACGTTTGCCGATAGGTTTTCAAAATCATCGCTTCGATCTTGTGGCCGCGTATAACGACAACCCGTTGAACTGCCATTGGTACAGACAGTACCGTTGTCATCGGTATTGCCGCTGATCATACGGTTATTGTAATCGTATTTCAGCGTTTCATAGCGCAGACCAAACAACAAATCGACTTTTTCCCATTGGTAGTCAGCAGAAACAAATGCTGCCAATAGCTGCGCTTGCACTTCGTAATCATATTGCTTGCCAGCGGGCATAGACCAATTAAAATATTCGCTTTGAGTTTGTTTTAGATACCCATCAGTGAATTCGCCATCTACTCCGGTAATAGCCGTTAGATTATCGCTCAACGGTACTCTGTAAGAGGTTTGAATCCCTATGCTGCTTTGGCCGTTTTCTTCTACGGGCTGGCCAGGCAAGAAATGCATGAGAAATTCCATCTTAGAATAACGGGCATAAGGTGTGACGCTTAACGAAGCGTTGTTATCAAAACTGCGATCAAAGTGAGTCTGCCAACGCAGAGACTGGCTGTCGCGGTAGGCTTCGGGATTCGGGTTTTCTTTACGCAAGTCATCATCTTTGTAGGCGTCAGTTCCTACTACATAACCTGCTGTTTCCTGATTCAAATTACTAGCGCTTAAAAGGCTGAAACTGCTCCATAAGTCACCGCTGTAATCAACGCGAGCGGTAAGTTTCTGCTGATCGTAACCGGAGTCATCCTGATAACCACCGTCACTGGCACCGTTGAAATTGATTCTATAACCATAGCGGCCGTTGGTATCGCTAGTGCTTGCTTTAATTCGGCCATAATCATTAGGGCCAGCTTCTACAGAAAGTATGTTTTCACGCTCATAAGAGGGTGATTGACTTATCACATTAATAACGCCGTGGAAGGCATCGGATGTGTGCAAAGCGGTTCCAGGCCCACGCATTACTTCGATTGATTGGGCTTGCTCTGTGTTTAGATCAAACAATTGATTTACGTTACAAAAACCAGTTGGGCGAACACCGACACCATGTTCGGCAATAAAAAATGCTCCACAGCTTCCTGCTCCAGTTAATACTGGTGATCGAATCGCGGTTAAACTTTCCTGTCCATTGCCCCTTGTAATCCAAACGCCAGGCACTCTGTTTAGCAGTTCGCTAACGTGCACAGCAGAAACCTGTTCTACTTCCTGTTCAGACAGGGCAGTTAAACTACTGTTTTGGGATGAAATGGGTTCTGCAATCCGGTGAGCTGTTACGGTAAGAGTTTCAAACGGTTTTGATTCGTCTGGGTTTTGTTCTGCGTAAGATAAGCTGGTTAAGGCCAAAAGAATAGGCGTGTAAAATAGTCTATAACGTCGAACTGCAAAAATATTCATAATCGTTTTTATTCTTCTACGTCTTTGTTTAGGCCAAAAACCGGTTTTCGTTTTTCCAATAACGCTTGCACACCCTCGCGATGATCTGAAGAATGGGCACTTAGGCCTTCGTAGGCTAACCCAGTGTCCAACAAAGAATGTACAATGCGCTTCAGTTCCTGATTTATCAATACTTTTGTCCAGCGGATAGCTTTGGTAGCGCCATTTAATAAGCGGTCACAAAATGCTGCAACAGCCAAGTCCAATTCGTCAGCCGGAAGGGCGTGATTAATTAATCCTATTTGCTCGGCTTTTTCAGCATTTAATAATTCACCAGTAAGCAAATATTCTTTAGCACGTCCAAAGCCAATTCGCTGTGGCCAAATAGCAGCACCACCATCTCCAGCAACTAACCCCAGTGCAACGTGCGGGTCACCGATTTTCGCTGAGTTAATTGCAAATATTACGTCGCACATCAGGGCTAAGGTTGCCCCTAAGCCAATGGCGTGGCCATTAAGTCTACACACTAACGGTTTTTCTAAATCCAACATAGAAAATACGATTTGTTTAGCCAATTGCGCCTCGTACTCAAAATTTTCTGGATTCGCGGCGTTTGCAGCAATGTGGTCAAGGTCACCTCCCGCGGAAAATGCTTTACCAGAACCAGTAAGAACCACTACATCAGAGTGCGGATCCTTAGCTGCGTAGGTGAATACATCTGACAACTCTTGTAGCATTTCTAGGTTAACTGCGTTCATCAATTCTGGTCGATTCATTGTGATAGTAAGTAATCGTCCAGTTCGTGATAGATGTAAAAGATTGTATTGACGAACAGCTGGCTCGGTCATAAATCGTGTTCTCTATTTATTATTGTTAAGCAAAGCAATGTGTTGCAACAGCTTGGGCTTGGCCGCCGCGACCATTCAATTCAGAGAGTAATGCTTTTAATCGATATGTCCACAGGTGTAATGGGAATTCTAGCGTCATTCCCATTGCACCCATAAATTGGTGCAAATCGTAAACTACTCGTGTGGCGCTTTCTTGTGCGTGTAAAGCCGCTAGCGCTGCATCACCTGCATCTTCACTCCAAGCGGCTTTTAACGCCAGTAATCTTACACCCTTTGCCAAAACAGTGCATTCGGCCATGCGGTGCTGCACAGCCTGGAAACTTCCTAATGGTCTACCGAATTGTTTTCTAATTGAGAGGTGCTCAGTAGCAGCGTTTAATGCGGCTTGAAGTAACCCGGCGGCTTCTGCTGCTAATGCAATACGCATCCAAACACGAATCTTGTTGGCTTCTGTTTTTGGAAGTGGTGTGTATTCCAGTTTTTGGGATACTTTACCCATGGGATAAGCGAATAATGAATCAACGGATTCTACTGCTTCACTTGGTGCCGCTGCAATGCCCACCTGTTCCTTCTCAATGATGATTAGAGTTTTGGCTTGTTTCGCAAAGCGGCTAGGGCGGCCATTATCCACAACTGCGTAGGGACGCGGCCAATCGCCTTTAAGTTGAGGTTTTATTAGCATAGAAAGTGCTGATTCAACTGCATAGGGTAAGCGTGCCAATTGCTCTGTCATCATTGCAGCTGATACAGGGCCCAGCTCGGGTATCTCAGCTGCATCAAAAAATCCTCCCAGCTCCAATTGTTGGTCTAGCTCCTCGCTATACAAATTGAACTGGCGAAAATCTGTGGGCGGGCTGGTAAACTTAGACGCTAACTTCTCAAGCGCGCTGTTTAAGGCTATTTGGTCTTCATTTGGCGCGAAATCCATTAGCGTGGCTCCCTTGGTAACTGTATTAACTGGGTAGCGATCAGGTTTAGTTGTATTTCTGCAGCACCAGATGCAATACCTGCTACGATGCCTCTTTGGTGGTGCGCAAGAAGTAAAGGGTCACCACCGGACAAGGTTTCGGGTAAGTGCTCAACAACAAATTCAGCAACTGCTCGCTCTGCATTTACAGTGGCAACTCTTGCTACGCTGGCTTCCGCTCCTGCAATAATCCCTTTCTGTCGTTGATCAATAATCTCGTAACTGAAAAGACGGGCAGCTTCGCATGCTGCATGAGCTCGTGCGCTTTGTTCAATAGCACCTAGGTGAAAGCGACATTGTACTTTTAGTTGTGCAACTGCACGATGCAGGATTCTTGATGCTAGAGCAAAGCGTGGTATACCCACTCGCTCAAGCGAAAGAGCTTTTCGAACAATATCCCAAGCTTCACCTTCTTCGCCAAGCATGGCGCTTGCGGGTACTTTCGCATTCTCGAAAAATACTTCGTGGATATCGCCTTCGCCAATCAGGCTCGGGATTTCAACCACAGTGATTCCCGGTGTTTCCATTGGTACAAGAAATATGGATATGGCTTTTTTTCCGGAACCTGTTCGAGCGAGCAGAAAGCAGGTGTCTGCGTCACCAGCATAGGAGGTCCATATCTTTTGTCCGTTAATAATGTAATCGCTACCGGATTTTTCAGCTCTGGTGCGTAGCGATGCCAAGTCTGAGCCGGCCTCAGGCTCAGAAAAGCCCTGGCACCAAATGGTTTCACCTTTAGCCATAGGAGGGATGTAGCGTTGTTGTTGTTCCTTGCTACCAAAGCGCATTAGCGTCGGGCCGATCCAGTTCACGTTCATATACTGGCCACCACGGGGTTCACCAGCGGCCCACATTTCCTCAGCTAATATAAAAGCTGACCATGCATCAGCATCACGTCCACCCCAGGCTTGTGGCCAATGAGGAACGAGTAACCCTGCTTCAGCTAACTGTCCACAAAACTGCTTGGAAAATTCACTTTGCGTTGCTGATCCTGGCCCGTGGGCAATACTCTCCCAATTCTCAGGAAGGTTTTTCTCTAAAAATTCCCGCACTGTGGCTCGGAATTCCTGCTGTTGTTGAGTCCAGTTAAATTCCATTCGGAATACTTCCCAGCGAAAATTTACTTAGCACGGCTACGAGGTAAGCCAAGTGCACGTTCGGCGATCATACTGCGGTGGATCTCACTTGTGCCGCCATAAATAGTGGTACCTTGTGCATGGCGATAGCTTAAATTAAGTAACGCAGCAGCGCTGTTTCGGTTGGAAAGTGAATAAGGGGCGGTTAGATCAAGTAGATCAGAAGCGTCTTCTTTAAACTTTTCAGACGAGAACATTTTCGCCATTGGACCAAACGCCAAGTTAGGCAACTTTTCCACAGCAGCCCAAAGCGAGCGACGAGCAATCATGTCAGTCAGATAAAAGTGCGCCATGGATTTAGCCAGACGCTTTTGTGCAGAAGGATCTTCAATAAGTGGTCGGCCATTATACTGAATTTCTCGACATAGCTTAGCAGCGGCTTCTACCATAGCTAATTGATGCCCGGAGAAGCTACCGCCACCATGTTCGAGTTCCAAGCCCGCAGCCATTACTTTCAATCCTGCATCTACGTCGCCTAAGCGATAGCTGTCTGGTACTTTAACGCCTTCGTAATAGGTAATGTTGGTTCGTTCCTCTTGAAAGGTGTATACAGGCTGAACTTCAACACCAGGAGCATCAAGAGGCACAATAAACATAGTTAAACCCTTATGCTTAGCGACATCCTGATTCGTACGAGTAAGCATTATCACATATTGCGCGATATTGGCACCGCTGGTAAACATTTTGGAACCATCGATACGCCAGCCATCTCCATCCCGTGTAGCTTTTGTTTTAGCTGCGAACACGTCGGAACCGCTGTGAGGTTCTGAGTAACCCAAACTACAGATAACGTCACCGGAAATAATTTTGGATAAGACATCACGTTTAAGTTCGTCAGAGCCAAACCGACGAATCATTGTGCCCACCATCGATGTGGTTCCAACCGCGTGGTGGCTCCAGTTGTGTTTTTCCCACACGTGGGATAAGGCGTTCATGGCATAGGGTGGTGCGGACCGTCCACCAACATCCTCTGGCCAGTCGGGGAATAATAACTTTGCTTCAGCTAATTTTTTATGTACCCCAGCATCGAAACCATCGAAGGAGTAGTGGGCTTTTGCCTTTAACTCCGGCGTTAAGGTCTTGGTGAAAAAAGCGTCCAGCTCTTTGGCCATCTCGCGGGCTTGATCACCTAAGTCAAAATCGATGTGAACTTCACCGACGTCTGGTAGTGCAACGGTTTCACCTGCGTATAGACGACGGCCAGCTTCTTCCAACAATCTTTCAGGGTCGCCTAGAATTAAAGCCCAATCTTTAGCGCGTAGATTATAAAGATAAATATCGTATTCAGTTGTTAAACCATAACCGCCAAATGTATGTAGTGCATGGGCAACTGCCATGCTAGCGGTGCGTGCATTCCACCAGGCCACAAGGGATATTTGTGCACCTGCATCTTTTTCACCGTGTGCGATATCATGGATAATTTTGAGCGCAAGATATTTTCCGCCGTCGATGTCCGTAATACGATCAGCCAAAGGGTGCGAGATGGCTTGGTAACACCCGATTGGTTGACCGAATGCTTCCCGTTCACAGGCATAATCAGCAGCCATTTGTACAGCCTGTCGTGATAAGCCCGACAACGCTGCTGCCATAAGAAGTTTCCATTCTTCCAGTGCTTGCGAAAATGCGGTGATTCCTTCCTCTGTTTCTGACAGTGGAGTTTGCACCGCGTCGGCGAGGTGTAGTTCTGCCAATGGGGTGGAAGCAAGATTCGTTTCGTATCGATTACCGGACTCTGTTGTAGCGGCGCTGTCAGCGTCTATAAGTACCACTTGTGTACCCTTGCGCGCTAAGACATAGTTTGCGGCTGCACCACCGGCCACCCATTGCATGGGATGCTGTTCAATATCTTGAAATGCAATGCTGAGTACAGTTTCTCCTGTCATAGCCTTATTGAGTAATTCCGCGTTACTTTCAGCGCCTAAGCTGGATAGCAAACGAGTGGCTACTAAAGTTTCTGCTATGGGGCCACTGGCCAGGGTTCGGCCTACTTCCTCCATTAGAACCGCTGCATCCAAAAGACCAAGCCCTAAACCGCCGGCTTCCTCTGTTACGCGCATGGAGAATGCGCCGATTTCAGCAAGTCCTTGCCATAGTTGTTTATCAAACCCGCTCGGTTGTGCTGCGCGTACACGCTCCATACTACTTTCTTCGTTTAGGAAGCGAGCAAAGTTGTCACGCATCATGCGTTGGTCGTCCGAGAGATTTAAATTCATATTGTGGAAACTCCGTAAATTTCGACTCAGGGTAGCAATCTCTAACCTGCCGATTATCAAGTAAAAAACATGCTAGCATTCCACATGTCAACTGGTCAACAGGGTTGTTTATTAGTAAGAATTGTGGCACAAAGCTGTATAGGTGTTGTGTTAGTAGTTGTTTTGGCATTTCCTGGCTTTAGAAATCAACAATTAGAAGAAGCACAGATAACAATATTTCTATTTTGAATCAGCGTTCTAGCTTCTCAATCAGACAGCGCTGTTACTTAAATTACGACTTGAACCAGAAAGGAAAAAGAATGAGTGTGGCAGAAAAAACAGTTGTGATTACGGGGGCAAATGCAGGTATAGGTTTTGAAATCTCGCTGGAATTGGCTAAGCAAGGTGCGAGAATAATTATGGCCTGCAGAAACATGGAAAAAGCCACCGAAGCCCGACAAGAATTGCTTGCAATGGTGCCAGCGGCACCTGTTGAAATACTGAGGCTCGATGTATCAGAGCCTTCATCGATCAGCTCGTTCATTCAACAGTTTGAAGAGCGAGTGGGCGTTTTAGATATCCTTGTTAATAATGCAGGAATTGTCACTCCAAAGCTCTACCGTAATAGCCTTGGTTATGAATCCCATTTAGCCACAAATTATTTAGGTGCTTTCCAATTAACTGGGTTGTTCATCCCTTTTTTTCGTAAAGAGGTTCCAACCAGAATAGTTAATGTGGGCAGTCTTGCGCACCGTCTAGGTAAGTTTAATTTTGACGACCCTAATTGGAATACACAAAAGTACAATCACTGGAGAGCGTATGCGCGAAGCAAGGTAGCTACCGCCGGTTTTACAATTGAGTTAAACCGCAGACTGCAACAAAACGGTAGTCGAACCATTGCTTTAGGTGCACATCCCGGTTTTGCCGCAACGGATATGGGAAGAAAGACAGGAGCTACGTCGCCCAAAACTAAATTTGCTCGTTGGTACCAAACTAAAATGGAGGCTTGGATTGTGGCTGTTCCAGCTCAAGCTGCCAAACCCATAATTCATGCTGCAAGCGCAGAAGATGTGCAGGGTGGTGATTATTATGGTCCAACGGGCTTTTTTGAAATAAAAGGAAAAACTGGTAAGGCAAGGCTTAATCCAATTGCCCGAAACATTGAGTTTGGACGTCGTTTGTGGGCCCTTTCTGAGGCGCTAACGGGTATTAATTATCTGCCTGAGATGGCCGCTGACAATTTTAGTTTGCAGTCATCTCGTTAAATGCAAGTTCCATATCGTTTTTATAAGGCTGTTCTATGAAAACAGAAGATCAAATTGAAAGTTTACGTGCGCAGATTCGGCACTGGTTGGAAGCAAATGTGCCTAACAATTGGCGAGAGGCCATGACAAATGTAGAGCAAGACAAATTTGTTGCAGCGCAAAAAGATTGGTTTGAAAAATTATCTATGGCTGGATTTGCAACTCCCCATTGGCCTGCAGGTTGGCATGGCGGAGGGCGTTCGTTGGTGGAGCAACAAGTTATATTTGAAGAGGTTGCTCGTGCTGATGCGCCGCGTTTAATTCTTTATTTTGTGGCGTTGTATCATGCTGCTTGCACGTTGTTTGAGTGCGGATCGCAAGCTCAGCGCGATAAATATTTACAAGGAATATTGGATGGCAAAATCTGGTGCCAAGGATTTTCCGAGCCAAATGCTGGCTCGGATTTGGCATCTTTGCGTACCAAGGCGGAACGAAAAGGTGATAAGTACATTATTAATGGACAAAAAATTTGGTCCACCATGGCTCAGTATGCCGACTATTGCTTGTTGTTAGTGCGCACCGATAATTCCGGGCCGCCTCAGGCAGGGCTGACCTATTTGCTGTTGGATATGAAAACCAAAGGCGTTTCAGTTCGTCCAATATCACAGATTACCGGAGATGATGAGTTTGCTGAAATCTTCTTTGATGATGTTGAGGTTTCTGTTGAAGACCTTGTGGGTGAAGAAGGGAATGGTTGGGCTGTTGCACAGGCCACGCTAGCATCAGAGCGCGGTCTTACGCTTGTGGAATTAACACAACGAATGCGTTATGCGTTACCCAGATTATCTAAAACTATTCGTGAAACTAGCCCTAATGATCGCATATTACAGAATGAGTTTGGAGAACTTGTTGTGAAAGTTGATGCTGCTTGTGCATTGGCAGATCAGTATCTAATGAAGCGAATTACTGGTAACGAGCAGGTTGGCGATGCGTCCATTGTTAAGCTCTATTACGCCAAAGTATTAAGAGCGTTTTCTGCCCTTGGTGTTCGTGCTTCAGGCTTAAAAGGCCAATATTATTCTGGGTTTATGCGTGGGGCGCCCCAGGAAACAGGTCATTGGACTTTGGATTTTATGAACTCTTATAACTGGTCCATTGCCGGGGGTAGCAATGAAGTTCAACGCAACATTATTTCAGAAAGAATGTTGGGTATGCCTAGGGAACCCAAGAGTTGGCAGTTAGAGGAGGGTAGGTAATGAGTGTTGAAATTAACGAATTACGTGGTTCCGTGCGTCGAGTAATTGAGGCTGCCGGTGTGGCTGCCTCAGGGGAAAAAGTCTGGGCACAGGCTGTTGAATTGGGTTGGCTGATGGTGGATGTGCCAGAAGCATTGGGCGGACTGGGAATGGGTATTCAAGCAGCCAGCGTTATTCACACTGAATTAGGACGAGGATTAGTTTCAGCGCCCTACCTTTCTAATATGTTGGTGCTGGATGCATTGTGTCACTCTAGTGTTGAATCGCAAGGAGAATGGATCGAAAGAGTATTTGCAGGACAAGCAATTGCCGCTTCATTAAGTGAATGCGATATTAAGCTCCATGACAGTCAGTTATCCGGAAACATTGTTGCTGTACCCAATGTCAAGGATACGAGTCATATTCTTTTATGGACAGCCAGCAAAGAGCTTGTGTTGTTGGTTGCGTTGGATCAGCCGGGAATTGAGGTCGACTCTACTCCCGTATGGGATCAAACCAGGCCCTTGTATGAAGTTAAGATCAAACAGATTGATCTTGTTAACCAAACTATTTTAGCTGAAGGCTCATCGGCGTATGAATTAATCAATCGACTTTTACTAAATCGAGATTTTGCGTTAGCCGCCGAATCTATAGGCAGCGCAGCAGCTATTTTGGATTTAACAGTTGACCACCTGCAAACCCGTGTTCAGTTTAAGCGACCCCTTGCAATGTTTCAGGCACTTAAACACCGCTGTGCAGATATGAAGGCAGATATATCCGCTGCCGAGGCTATGTTAAATGATGCAACTCTTAAAGTTAGCGATGGCTTAGAAACAAAACAAGCTAGGTTGAATTCGATGGCAGCTAAAATGTTGGCCACAACCACTTTCGCGCAGGTTGCTGAGGATTGTCTGCAGCTACACGGCGGAATTGGTATGGCTGATGAGCATCCCTGTCATCTTTACTTAAAAAGGTCTTTACTGAACGAGCAGTTAGGTGGCCGAACAAGAGACTACGCCGTGGAAATCGCGTGTGGACACTCCCCTGAGCTTGCTTTATAGTAAACATCACTGGTGATTAGTAATAGGTAATATAACAATGCGTCCATTGCCCAAGTTAAATTCAGATAACCGCGATTTTTGGACTGGCGGTGAGCTGGGTGAATTGCGTATTGTTTGTTGTGATGATTGTCATGGCTTCATCCATCCGCCTCGTCCTGTCTGTCGCCATTGTCTTTCCGATAATGTGGCGCCCAAAGCTGTTTCAGGTACTGGTGTGGTGGATACTTTTACTATCAATCACCAAAAATGGCATCCAAAAATGGACGTTCCATTTGTGATAGCACGTGTTGCTTTAGATGATGCGCCAGGGGTTTACCTCACTACCAATATCGTAGGATGTGAAGTGGATGAAGTAAATATCGGTGATCGGGTTGAGGTGGTCTTTGAGCAGCAAGATGACGTCTTCATTCCGCTGTTTAAAAAAGTAAAACAATGAACAAAAATAACGAAGTTTATATCACTGGAATAGGGCAATCTGAGATCGGGCAAAAGCTCGAGCGTCACCCTCTTTTGCTAACGGTGGATGCTGTTAAAGAAGCGTTACTAGAAGCCGGTTTAAGTATTGACCAAATTGATGGTGTCTCAACATACCCTGGCCGTGTTCCTCAAATGTTGGGTTTTTCTCCAATTGGCGCCGATGAGTTTATTGATGCGCTTGGTATAAAACCTACGTGGTATGCCGGTGGTGGAGAAATCAGTTCTCAATTGGGTGCGGTGATTGCCGCTGTTGGTGCTATTCGTGCCGGGCAAGCCCGCCACGTGATCTGTTACAGAACCGTTTACGAGGCTGCAGCGTTATCTCGTCCTGACGAATTCCCCATGCCTCGCCGTGATCGTGTTGAAGGTAATGCTCAGTGGACAGCACCATTTAATGCGCTATCACCCGCCACTTGGTTTGCCCAGTATGCTATGCGGCACGTGAAAAAATATGGTCTTACCAGAGAGCAGCTGGCGCAGATCGCATTAACTGATCGAGCTAACGCGATGTTGAATCCTCGCGCATTAGTGCGAGAGCCGCTAACGTTGGATGAGTATATGTCTGCTCGTATGGTGGCAGAGCCTATTTGTTTATTTGATTGTGATCGTTATACCGATGCTTCAACCGTTTTGATTGTCTCAGCTGGTGATGTGTTGGATGAAGTGAAATGTACGCCAATTCGAATTGCTGCTATGGCGGGAAGTGTTGATCGCCATAGTTACGATCAGGCGGAATGGATGGCGTCTTACGCCACAGGGCCAGACTTATGGAAACGAACCGACTACACCCCTGAAGATGTAGATACAGTTCAGCTCTACGATGGTTTTAGTTTTCTTGCTTTAACTTGGCTTGAAGCGTTGGGTTTTTGTGAGATCGGCGAAGGTGGTCGCTTTATAGAAGGTGGAAAACGAATCGCGCTGGATGGTGAGTTGCCATTGAATACCTATGGTGGGCAAATCGCAGCAGGTCGTTTGCACGGATTCGGCTTTGCTCATGAGGCCGTAGTGCAGTTGCGTGGCTTAGGTGGTGATCGGCAAATTCAAGGTGACCCTAAAGTGGCCATTGCAACCTCCGGCGGTGGGCCTCTGGCAACAGCCTTGCTTTTGGCTCGGGATTAACGTAATCGCTATGCAAGGTTTTCGTCGGAAAATTCGCATTACTCCAGCGGCCAATTCCGTTCAAGCTGAGCTAGAAGATGATTTCCATTGTATGAGTGTTGTGATTCATCACGATGGTTATAGGGCAACATATATA
>JBFKSL010000069.1:0-12097 GCA_041626995.1 Ketobacter sp.
ATGATTCTTTTCATCAGCCACATAGACTACGCCTTGAGTATTACCACCATCTTGAAATTCAATATGGGTTAGTATTCTTAGGTAACCATTTTTCTCACGATAATCCAAATGAGCAAATTCTTGTGGCGTAATTAAATAAGCCATACCTTCACATACTGCACCTTGCGATTCAATCAAAGTTACCACCCTGCCCGGTTTGTCAGGTGTACCTCGATGGTCGTGCGATCCTTGCCAAAAACGCCGCGACCAATTAAATATGCGTGCGGGCTTTCTTTCTAAGTAGGGAAAATCTGCTTTGTAGATCAACGAACCATAACCAAACAACCACAGGGTATCGTGTTGATCGAAATGGGTCATGTTTTGATTGAGTTTAATGGTATTGGTGACCATATCTGTGCGTAATTGAAATTACCAATGTAGTTTAGGGTGAACAAGCACTTAGCGCTCCCGTTACAGTTGATTATAAGGGCGTTTATTGATTGTGATAAATAAGGAATAACAAAACCCGGTAAATAGGATAATGAGAAATCAATAACGGTAATTCGTCACAGTTTGATATTAATGGTTTTGCTTGGCGTGTAATTTTGATGGTCTGTGCTATTTATTGAAATAGAAGAAAGGTGACTGTTCTGCGGCACCAACGACTTATTTCCCGTTTATTCCAAACGGCATAGTAGTAAAGGATGTATTATGAAACTTATCTATGGATGGATAGTAGTTCTTGCTCTCACTTCATTTCAGTGTTTTGCTCAGCAACCCACAGGTTTGAGTCAAGCGCAAAAAGTATTTCTGCAAGGTAAGATTGCAGAGCAAAGCGCAAATTATTCAAAAGCATTTCAGTACTACCAAGAAGCATTAACACTCACGCCCGATAATCCTGAATATTTGGATCACGCTGCCTATGTTTCAGGAATGTTGGGGTTCAGTACCAAGAAAGCAGAGTTACAGGCCAGAGCGTTACGCATTTACATGGCTCGCGCAGGAGAGCACCCGGCTAATGTGTCGCGTATGTTAAATCGATTAGCGAGCTCTTGGCAGATGAAAGGCGATCAAGGAAAAGCTAACCACTATTTTGAATTAGCCAGAGCCAGTGAGAGATTGCACTATCAAAATACCACGCACGAAGGATTGGCGATGGAGTTTGATGACAATCATCAAGAATATTTGGCGCCCAGGTTGACGCATGCGGTGACTGATTAGGTTGTTCTGATGATAAATTAGTTAAGGGAAACGCCTTCTTAAAAAGTAGGAAGGCGTTTTTTTATGTGTCAGAACCATACGCTAAAGCATATGATTAATTTGAGGAAAACGTGAAACTCTAGAATATTTTTGGATCTACATCTTTATATCAAACTAAATGTTAGTTATTCTGACAAAGGTGTTCGTTCAGGTTTAATATGGTATAAAAATAGATTTGGCATACTCGAAAATGAAAAACATCAGATTTCATTTTGTATTAATGATCACAGGGATCTGTTGCTTGGCAGCGTGTTCCAGCACACCACCGGCGGCCAAATCGTACGCGTCCAAATCAGCGTCCATTCGTTATCAGGGCGATTCTCAGCAACGTATTTCCTCGCATTTTAAAAACTGGCAGGGCACACCCCATAAGATGGGTGGGCTAAGCAAGGACGGAATCGATTGCTCGGGTTTTGTGTTTGTCACCTATCGCGATGTGTTTGGAATGCGTTTACCACGTTCTACGGACATGTTGGATGATATTGGCAGTGAAATTTCATTAGAGCAGGCTAAGCTGGGTGATCTGCTTATTTTCAAGACCGGTTTCAAACAGAAGCATGTGGGCATTTATATGGGCAATGGCCAGTTCATTCATGCTTCCAGCTCGCAAGGGGTGGTTCGTTCTAATGTGAGGTCAGACTATTGGGCTGACGCGTATCGGCAGACTCGCAGAGTGCTGTTTTAGGGTCGTTAGATCTAGGTCAAAAGTTGATTTGAACTGGTCGACAATTCACCAAATTTAATTAATCGGCACGAATCTTTAACCTAAATCCGTCTATAGTAAAAGAGCTTTGCCTCTTTTTTGCAGGGGTATGCCTTTTATAAACCAATTCAAAAAATATAAAGGAATCGATTATGGAAAATTCCAACAAAATGATTTTGCCTGCGTTTTTAATGTGTTTCTTTTTGGGGTGCTTTGGTATTCATCGATTTTATGTGGGCAAGGTGGGCACGGGTATTCTTCAGCTTTTAACTTTGGGCGGACTGGGGATATGGGCTTTGATTGATCTTATCCTGTTGGCCTGTGGCGCATTTAAAGATAAAGAAGGCCACCCAATGAAGCAGTGGTCATAAGCCGCAAGCAACTTGTTCTGCAACAAGTGGCATAGGAAATTTTATATGGAAACAACAAGTTCAACGGATAAGGGTGCCCCTCAGACTTCGCGCTTTCAGTTTCATGGAGAAGCAGGCGAGTTTTTTGGTATTTGGTTCGTCAATAATATTTTCACCATGCTCACCCTGGGTTTTTACAGCCCCTGGGCCAAGATCCGAACGCTGCAATATTTCTACGGAAATACGGAATTGGCTGGCAGCAGCTTTCAATTTACTGCCAACCCTTGGGCGTTGTTACGTACTAGGGTGATTGCTGTATTGCTGCTGATTTTGTATGTGGCCTCTGAAAATCTAAGTACCATGTTGGCAGGAATTGTTTTTGCTGGGTTTGTTATTGGCTATTTTGCCCTGGCACCTATCTTGTTGATCTTTATGTTGTCATTTCGTACACGCTATTCCGTTTGGCGCGGTGTGAGTTTTGGCTTCAAGCGTGATTATGCAGGAGCTTATCGGGTGTATCTTGCGCCATTGTTAATGCTGGCGTTGGTAATAGGCAGTTTGGCTTTGCCTTATTACAGTGAAGAGGTTGAACAGGCCTTGGGAATTCCTCATTACGAAACCACTGAAGAAATAATGGACGCTGATCAGGCTTATACAGAGCAGGAAGTAATGCCTGACGTAGATCCTGCCACAATGGAAAGTGATGCCGAAATCACGGATCAAAACGTACAACTGGATGAAGAAAAAACCTATTTCAATCCTTACTTGTTCATTCCTTTTGGTCTTCTTTTGCTTATCTACCTTATTTTGCTGCCATACTTTGACTTTATTAATATGCGTTTTATGGTAAGAAATTCTCGTTTTGGCAATGGTGAGTTTTCTTTTTCTGCTAACGCTAAGCATTATTACGATATTTATATTAAATGGATGGTTGCCACCTTGGTGTTGGCAGCGCTCTGGATTGCCAATATCTTTTTTGAAGAAAGCGTTGGTGTGATCGGCTTTGTGCCTTTGGTTATGATTACTCTGTTTTATTCTGTCATCACTCGTGCTTATTTTAAAAGTCGGCGTACCAATATTTTGCTGGCCCATGTCAGTTTGGCCAAGCATCATCATGTCCGTGGTTTTATTCCGTTTTTACCTTTGTTGTGGCTGTTGGTGAGTAACAGCATTATGGTAGCCATCACTTTCGGTTTAATGGGGCCCTGGGCTAAAGTTCGTGTGGCTCAATTTATGCTGGATCGAATTGAAATCCAATCTACAGAATCCCTGGATGGTTTTGTTGAAAAACAAAGTCAGGAAGCCAGCAGTTTGGCCGAAGAAGTTGCCGATGCCTTTGATCTTGATTTGGTGTAATGAGTAATATTTCTGTTAAGGGAACCTTCTACGATGGCCAGGCTTCTGGCCGTCATGCATCTGAGTTGGTGGTAGATGAAAATAACCAGGTATCTATTCATGGGGTGGTTTTTCCGTCCTTTGCCTTGAATGATATTGTGATTCCATCCCGGCTGGGTAATACCTCACGACTTTTGCAATTGCCCAACGGGGCTATGTTCGAAACCAGCGATAACGATAACCTGGATCGTATTGCAGCGCTAATTAAGAACTCTAACTCATTACTAAACCCACATTTTTGGGAATCGAAATTGGTGTTCGCTTTATTGGCGCTGGTTCTTCTGGTGGGATTTACCTATTTTGCTGTGGAAAAAGGTATTCCTGTTGCCAGTAATGCCATTGCGAAAAGTCTACCCGATGAAGTATCAACTACTTTGGCTGAAGGTGTTTTGGCTAAACTGGACGATGTATATTTAAAACCCACAAAGCTTTCGCAACAGCAACAACAGCATTATCGTAATTTGTTTAATCAGCTGCTACCACAGCAGGAAGGTTTTCCATTTAGATTGAATTTTCGCTCCAGTGAAATTATGGGCGCCAATGCCTTTGCCCTGCCTAATGGTGATATTGTGGTTACCGATGATTTGATCGAATTGGCGGAAAATGATGAGGAAGTGATGGCCGTGTTGTATCACGAGGTGGGCCATGTGGTTGAGCATCATTCTTTGCGTCAATTGTTGGCAGCAACCGGTACCAGCATTTTGTTTGCCTGGATATTGGAGGATGTGGAAGGCGTTGCTAACTTGCTGTTGACCGCACCCATTTTGTTAATACAAACGGCCTATTCTCGGGATCATGAAACCGAGGCAGATACTTATGCGTTGAATGGCTTGCTTGCAGCCGATATGGACCCAATTCACTTTTCCAATATTATGAACCGTTTATCCAACCCAATCGTTGTTGGGCGGGAAGGGAAATCTAAAAAATCTGAAGAAGATGAATCGGCGAATCAGCAAGATTCTAAAAAAGAATTGCCAACGGAATCGAAAACAAACAAGACTAAAAAAGGTGAATCCTGGTGGCGCTATTTGTCGACGCATCCAGCCAGTGAAGATCGTGTGAAAAGATTTCGTATAGCTTCAGAACAATGGCGTCAGCAGACCCAGTAATTCATAGAATCGTGTAAGCGGTTAAATGAGTAAATCATGAATATCCTGCGGATGATCCACATCCACTAAAATGCCAGGGTCGTTCACTTCTAAAAGCTGTAGTTGGTTCTTATGGCTTTCAATTATTTCGCGAGCGCCGTTGTCCCCTTTCAATGCACAAAGCTTTTCAATAAACACTGATTGAAAACCACGAGGGTGACCGTTCTGTTTTTGGTGGGTAGGAATAACAATGGGCGAATGGATTAACGCTTCTGCCAGTAGTTTATAGGTTTGGGTTTGTATTAGTGGCATGTCTGCCAAACAGATAATCCATCCATTCCAATCACGGCAGTTTTTTATACCCGAAGATAAGCTACTGCCCATACCCTGTTCTGCATTGGGGCTGGCGATGGTTTTTATGGAAAATGATTCAATGGCTTGCAGAAGTGCTTGGTCATCGGGTTTATGCACTAATGCTACGGGTAACCCTGTAGCGCAAATATTTTGTAATGTGTGTTGAATCAGGGGACGATCATCGGCCAAGGGTTGCAACAATTTCGGCGCACCAAAACGACGGTGAAAGCCCGCCGCTAATACCAAAAAGCCGGTTTGGCTCATTGCCTGTTGTTACCACGATTGCGCACTAAATCTGCTGCAATACTAAGTGCGATTTCCGCTGGGGTTTTACTGCCAATGGCGATACCTACGGGTGCGTGTAGTTTGGCAATTTGCTGTTCCGACAGATCCAGTTGTGCCAGGCGTTTTTTACGGGCCTCGGTGCTGCGTGTTGATCCCATGGCTCCAATGTAAAATCCATCGGTGGAGAGGGCTTCCATTAATGCCATGTCATCCACACGCGGGTCATGGGATAGGGTTACCACGGCACTTAATGGGTCGTGTGCCCACTCCCGCACCGCATCATCAGGCATATCGGTGAGGTTTTGGGTGAAGTCATGGGGCCAATGTTGGAAGGCGTTGGGGCGAGGGTCACACACCAGAATTTCGAAATCCAAAGGCTGGGCGTATAAGGCTAAGTGTTCAGCCACTTGATTGGCTCCCACCAACAGTAAGCGATATTTGGGGCCCAGGTAGTTTGTAAATTGGTTATCGTGTAGCTGCGCAGATTGTGGCGTTGCATGGCCCAGGGTGACTTCTCCGCTCTGCAGGCAGGTTTGGCGGGTAAAGCCCTGCCTAGAATCCAGCCATTCCACCATCATTTGGGTTTGCAGGCGGTTATCTGGGGTGGGTGCTATGGGTTCCAGCACCAATTCCATGGAGCCGCCACAGGGAAGTCGCAGGCGACTGGCTTCTTCGGCAGAGATGCCATAGCGCTGTAGGTGTACCTTGTTGATTGCAAAGGCTCCCTGGGCCAGTTGGTGTAGTAATTCCTCCTCCACGCAACCGCCTGATAACGAGCCAATTGCGCCTTGCTGCTGGCTCCACAGCAGTAAAGAACCCGCAGGCCTAGGTGAGCTGCCCCAGGTGGCAGCAATACTGATCAACCAGCATAACTGGTTGTTTTGTATCTGATTATGTAGGGCACGAATGACCTGCTCATTATTACTGTGCATAGGTTTTCTTGTTATCTAAGCTAGCTTTAAAGGTAATTGTCGCAAACGTTGGCCGGTGGCGGCAAACAATGCGTTGGCCAAAGCCGCCGCAATTGGAGGCACCCCTGGTTCACCGGCCCCTCCCGGTGCTTCAGTGCTGTCCACCACATGCACTTCAATAGTGGGCACTTCGTTCATCCGCAACAGCGGATAATCGTGAAAGTTACTTTGCTGTACAGCGCCGTTCTTCAGGGTGATCTCCCCATGTAGGGCAGCGGTTAGACCAAAAATCACGCCTCCTTCCATCTGCATCTTTACAATGTCAGGGTTTACGGTTTTGCCACAATCCACCGCCACCACTACTCGGTGAACGCGTATTGTGCCCTTCTCTACGCTGGCTTCCACCAACTGAGCCACATAGGAGCCGAAGGAAAAATGGGCGGCAAGGCCCTGTGATGCGCCTTCCACCGAGGGCGTTCCCCATGCCCCTTTTTCCGCCACGAGGGAAAGCACATTGGCTTTGCGTGGGTTGCGTGTCAGGTTGTGTAAGCGAAATTCCAGTGGGTCTTTGTTTGTAACGTAGGAAAGTTCGTCCACAAAGCTTTCCACTATGAAGGCGTTGATGGAATGGCCCACCGAGCGCCAGTAGCCGGTACGCAGCCCAGGGTCGGCCTGCACGTGGCGTATCTCGGTGTTAGGGCTGTCGTAGCCGAACTCCACGGCGCCTTCGGTGCTGGCGGGGTCTGTCAATATGTTGTTGTAAACGAACGGGCTAAGGTTGGCGCTGAAACGTACCAGGCTGTCCGGCATCCAGTCGGGTAATACAGCCGTGGCCACCTCTTGGGCAGCGTAGTTGAGGATATTGGGGTTAACGTTTTTGTGATACCAGCCTTTGATGCGGTCATCTTTATCTAGGCCGGCTTTCATAACGGCGTGGGCTGCCGGGCGGTAGTAATCGTTTTGGGTGTCGTCTTCGCGGCTGAAAATCAGTTTCACCGGCAGGCCGCTGGCCATGGCAATGTGGGTGGCTTCCACCACATAATCCACGCTTAAGCGGCGGCCAAAGCCACCCCCCAATAACGTGGTATACACTTTCACTTGATTACGACTTAACCCGGTAACCTCCGCAGCCATGGACGCACACACCGGTGGTATTTGGGTGGGTGCCCAGATCTCACATAAGTCATCCGATAAGCGTACGGTACAGTTCATTGGCTCCATGGTTGCGTGAGCTAAAAAGGGCACACTGTATTCGGCTTCACGAACTTTCACCGAATCGTTGATGGCGCGTTCGGCGTATCCATCAGAGAAGGCGCTGCGTCCATCATCTTCTTTGGCCAGGGTTTTGAATTCTTGACGTATTTCGTCGCTGGAACGTTGCGCCAACTCGGGCATTTCCCATTCAATGCTGACTTTTTCCAACGCTTTCTGGGCATGCCAGTAGCTTTCTGCAATGACTGCTACCCCAGTGGGTATGGCCACTACTTTTTTCACCCGCGGCATGCTGTCGGCTCCGTTTGCGCGCCAGTCTTTAACTGTGCCACCGATTACTGGGCAGCGTTTAAGTGCGGCAATATAGAGTTCTGGCAATTGGGTGTCGATGCCATATTTGGCTGTGCCCAGGGCTTTCATGGGGCCATCCAGGCGTACAGAGGATTTACCCATAAAGCGGAAATTGCTTTTCTTAGGCTTTACCTTGGGTTTGGAAAGCTGGCTTGCCAACTGGGCGAACTGACCAAAGGGAATCCGCTGATTTCGGTACAGAATATGGCCGTCTTCTGCCTTCAGCTTATCCATACTGGTTTCTAACTTGAGCGATGCCGCACTCAACAACATCTCTCGGGCCTGGGCCGCGGCAATGCGTAGCTCTTCATAGTAAATACGTGTACTGGTGCTGCCACCGGTAACCTGCACGCCGTATTCAGGATTCACGTAATCGGGGTGCACGCCAGCGCTTTTCACTTCAATGCGGTAAGGTTCGGTGTTCAGTTCTTCGGCAATCAGGGTGGTCATGCCGGTCATGGTGCCCTGGCCCATTTCCACGCTGTTTAGATAGAAAATAATGTCGTTGTTGGGTTTGACCTGCAGCCAGGCGTTGGGCTCGAAATCCCCTTGCTGAGTATGGGGAAAGTTAGTGGCGCAGCCTGCTAAGGAAACGTCTAGAATCAATCCTCCGCCCACAATACCCATTTGTTTTAGAAAGTCGCGACGGTTTGTCATGGTGTTTTCCCCTAGGCTTCCAAATTATCTTGATAGCGTGGTGCAGGTTTGGGTTCATCCTGCGGTGGAAGCTGGCCGGCGGCTTCATGAATGGCTTTGCGAATATGATTATAACTGCCACAGCGGCACAAATTGCCCGACATTGCGTGGGTAATATCATCGTCAGAAGGCGTTGGGTTTTGTGCAAGCAGAGCGCTGGCAGACATGATTTGCCCAGGCTGGCAGTAACCACACTGGGCCACATTGTTGCGAATCCAGGCTTGTTGCAGGGGGTGAGGGCCGTTTTCCGTTAAACCTTCAATGGTGGTAACGGATTTACCTTCCACTTTGGCAATGGGTGTAGAGCAGGAGCGAATGGCTTTGCCATCCAGATGAACGGTACAGGCTCCACACAGACCCGCACCGCAGCCAAACTTGGTGCCGGTTAGTTGCAGTAGATCACGAATGGCCCATAGCAGAGGCATATCCGCTTCCACATCCAACGAGGTGGGTTGGCCGTTGAGGGTGAAACGTATTGTCATTGTGTGCTCCTCTCTGAATCATTCCAGCCTGTTTTTAAGGGCTGAGGGCCGCACTGCCCTGGGATTGTCTGGTGCTTAAATCAGCTTGTTGTTTAGCCTGCATGGTTTTCAGTTCAACCACATCGTGGGCCGAAAATAATTGGATGCGGTCACTGCATTGTCCTTTCAGTTGTCGTAATTTCTCTTTGTTGTGTTCCATCAGTTTGCGGCTATAGGCGAGCCCATTTTGCAATAGCGACAGTCCAGGTGGACAATAGGGATCGGCTTGCATTTCTCCGTGGTGAAAATACGCATCACCACAATGCAGCAGCCATTGCTCGCCCTGTTGGACCGCTACCGCGCAATGGCCGCTGGTATGGCCAATGGTGGGCACCAGTAAAATATTAGTTTCCTTGGCGCTAATCGTTCGCACGCCTTCAAACCCTTGCCAACGATCACCTTGTAACTGGTGCAATTGCCAGTTGGGTTTATGTGCCCACTGACTTTTAATATAGCGCTGTTTCTCATTAAAGCTGTGGGGATTCAGTGCCCTTTCGTGTTCATCATGGAGAACATGCACAGTGGCGTTGGGAAAATCGGAAATACCGCCAGCGTGATCATAATCCAGATGGGTCAGCAGGATGTGGGTAACATCTGTTTCATTGAACCCCAAATTGCGAACTTGATGGAGCGCGCTATGACCAAGATCCATTTGCACACCCATTAGCATTCGAGATAACCAGGGCACACGGCTGTTATGTTTATCCAAGTCTCGAGTGCCCAGCCCGGTATCCACCAGGATCAATCCTTGTTCTGTTTCCAGCAAGAGGCAATGACAGCAAATTTCGGCTTTTTCCAGCATACCGCCGTTGCCGTTAATGAATTTGCGCCCATGTGGACACATGCTGCCGCAGTTAAGGTGGTGAACTTTCATCGATTAAACACCTCCGTGTGGGGTTGGAGTACATTGTAAGATGGTTAAACAGGCCATTTACATGGCATTAGCGGACGTTATGCCTGTCAGCGGTGGCCAGTCAAGGCGGTTTACTCAGTATAGATTGAGCAAGTCAGTGATGCTGGTGCGCGGGGGATTTCTTAATCAGGAAGGAACAATCACTGTCAGAATCTTTTACATGCGGGCTTATTTTCTTGTCATACAGGCTTTACCAAACTGGCATAGCTTGGGCTTTATAAAGTAATGGCTTGTATTTTGCTTCATTGGTTAAGTGAATTAGTAACTCGGTACATGAAACAGAAGGAAACTGTTTTTCGCATTGGGTTAGTTGATTTAATTTTGTGCTGCTTGATTAAAAAATGTTTGTAATTAATTTTTTATTAGTACGAGCATCTCACGAGTTGGTTCAAATTTAAGCGCAAAAAACATTTAAGCAGTATGTGCTGTTTCATTTCAATATTTTTAGCTCGCAGAATAACGCAAAAGAAAAAACAAATGTAAAAACTGTCGACAGTTTTCATTTGTGATTAGGATAAATTTATTATGGAGATGCGGAATGCTAAGAAAAACATTAGCGATTGGTTCGATTTTTACGTTGGGCAGCCTGGTTGCAACTGGTTCGTCGGCGGCTTTATTAAATCCAAGTTTTGAAAATAGCTTCGAGTATTGGCAAGCAGAAGCTTCAATCGATAACCTCGGCGCACTATCAACGGAAATTGGCGATGCAGCGGATTACAGTGGCATCAGTGCTGGCTCAAGCTCAGCAACGTTAACTAACTATAGCGATCAAAATATCGGTGATATATATGGGCTAGTGCTTTTTCAGGATTTCAGTTTTGATGCAATTAATCCTGGTGAGCAATTATTGCTGTCGTTAGATGTGGATTATGGCTTAACGGATGGATTCGTAGCAGACTTTGCCTTTGCGCAATTACGTAATTTAGATGACAACAGCATTCTGGATGTTTTGGATGGCGGGGTCTTTGACGTTACATCCTGGATAGGTGCCAATACCACTTTCGAATTCGGACTATTCGACGGCGACTATCAATTAGGTGACTGGATTACTGTCTCGAATCTTAGCGTAGATATTGCCGGTACAGAGCCGCCTTCATCGGTTCCAGAGCCTTCAACTTTATTTTTATTCTCCCTTGGACTTGTTGCCATGGGTGTAAACCGAAAAATTATTTCTAAATCATAAATAGCCGCTATTTATCGTTATACATTTAGCTGAACTATCTACCTTCATGTTTAAAAAGGAGCTATAAGCATGACGCATCCGTTTAGGAGCCATCTTTCCATCTATGCGCTTTTTTCCTTCTTATTGTTACTAACACAGACTTTTTTTGGAACTAGCGTAGCCAATGCCGCTTGGGAACCCGTTGCAGGTGCCACGATTGAGCAAAGTGACCGAATTTATCTTCGAGGAACAGGGTATTACACCGATAACAGCATTAGTGTTGCGGTTGGGACCCAACTCAGTGAAAACTTACGTTTAGTAATACCAAGTTCAACATTTTCCATCACCAATGCGGATGGCGCTACAGAGAGCGGAGCATCTTACTTTAATGTAGCGTCTGTAGATGACGTAATCCGTATTGTATTCGCACCTAAACGTGGCACCTTTTCTTATAGCACCGAATTACAGCAATGGGTGGAAGACCAGGTTGTTGATACGGACGGTGATGGCCTGCCTGATGATACAGACCAGTGCCCATTAGATCCAAATAACGATATTGATGGTGATGGCATTTGCGGTGATGTGGATGTGTGCCCGTCCGATGCAGCTAATGATCAAGATGGCGATGGTATCTGTGAATCGTTAGACCAGTGTCCGCTAGATGCAGATAACGATATTGATGGTGATGGCATTTGTGGCGACGTGGATGTGTGCCCGGCTGATCCTACTGATAGTTGTAATATTCCCAGCGTGACCATTCGTGGACATGTTGCAGGTGGCGGCGCTGCATTGGCCAATGCGGTGGTAAGAATTGGAACATCGGAGACCAGCGTATTGACCGATCTTGCTGGTACATTCGAAATGGACAACGTGGAAGCAGCCAGCCTGGCCAGTGATGGTGTAGATGAATTTTATCC
>JBFKSL010000070.1:0-12012 GCA_041626995.1 Ketobacter sp.
CCCATCGGATGTGGTATCAGGCTTTTCAGAGTTCATGGATGGTGCCGGAAAGCAGATGCGTACCGTTCCCAAGCTGGCCAAAGAACTAACGAAAGTGATTCGCACTGCACGCAAAGAGTCCTCTCATGTTTCTTTGTTTCAAGCACCAAACTGCCTGCTTAACGAGCCCATTACAGGTTCGCGGCGTTTTGCGGCTCAGTCTTACTCCATTGAAAGAATTAAAACCATTGCCAAAGCCTTTAAAGGCACCATAAATGATGTGGTACTGGCCATTTGCGGCAGCGCGTTAAGAGACTATTTGATAAGCCAGCATGCCCTGCCCGATGCGCCACTTATTGCCATGGTGCCGGTTTCCATTCGCAAAGACGATACCGATGTAGGCAACCAAATTGCCATGATCCTGGTCAACCTGGGCACCCACATTGCCGACCCAACCCTACGCATCGAAACCATTATTGCCTCGGTGAAAGAATCCAAAGACCGCTATAAAAGCATGACGCCAGAAGAAGCGCTTAATTACACCGCGCTCACCATGGCACCAGCGGGGTTCAAAATGCTCACTGGGCTATTACCCAACTGGCAGCCTTTCAACGTGGTGATATCCAATGTTCCGGGGCCAAAGAAAACCATGTACTGGAACGGTGCGCAGTTAGAAGGGATGTACCCGGTTTCCCTGCCCATCGATCGCATAGCATTGAACATCACTCTGCTAAGCTATAAAGATCAATTAGAATTTGGATTAACCGCTTGCCGTCGCACCCTGCCCTCCATGCAACGATTGCTAGACTTCCTGGAGAATGGGATTCACGAACTAGAAGTGGCAGCCGACATTCGATAAAACAAAGTCATGGATGCAATAAAACGAGCCATTGCCGCCATAATAATGGTGGCATTAGCTTGGTTCTCATTTCAAGTTTCAGAAACCGGCTACCATAAGATCGAACAATTGCGGCAGCTGGAACGCCTGCCGCATATCAGCATTGCCTCCGTGCTCACAGGAGAAAGCCATATACAAGGCTGGGCACGGGCCGACACGCCATTATTGAAATCCCCACGCACACAAACCCCCAGCATCTACTACGCCTATTTAAAGGAAAAACGCTGCAAAAAAGGCGACTCTGAAGGCTGGTGCACGGTAGAAAGCCGAAGTAAGTACATCCCCTTTTATGTGGTTGACCACAGCAGTGAAATCGACATAAAGCCTTCTGGCTCGGTGGATTGGCAGGTGGCACGATGCTACCAAAGCACCGAAGGTAGTCTGCGTTATACCGAATGGCGCATTGAGCCTGAAGATAAAATCACTCTTTTTGGTTGGGCCAGTAAAAGCAACGGCAAGTACACCATTTCATTTTCTCAAGCAGGCCAGTACACGCCCATCATCGCCACGGATTCCGATGCCGAGATCCGCACCACAGCAGGCAGCATTGCTCTGGCATTCATTTGGGGCGGCATTGCCTTGTTGGCTTTATCGGGTTTGGCATTGGTTTATGCACTGAAAATTCATAGAGTTTTAGTGTTTGTGGTGCTGCTTACCCTTGTTCTGTCCGTGTTATTGTTTAGCAATGGCATCAACATGCTACGAAAAGACTTAAACAACAGCGAACAACGGGCAGAACAAATCCAGCGCCACGCTGAACAAGAAGTAAAAACCGGACTGGAAAAAATTGGCATCCAATGGAGCGGATGGCAGGAAAAAGAAAAACTCGCCGGGATACTCACGCAAGTAGAGAACACAGAGCAAGAGTATATTAAATATAAGCTACGGAACCTGGTGAGCGCGCTCTATCAAATACAGCAGCAACAATCTGTTTTCCCCGCTAATGTATTTTATTTGCTAAAGCCATCGCGCATATCCGAACACTTAACAGCCCTATTAGCGGCAACCGGTTTAAAACAGCAAGATATGCCGCCACTAGCTCAAACCCGAATTGATCACCTGTGGGGCTGGTTATTTTGTTTAGCCACATTTGTCATCACATTATTAGCAGGTTTTTTTGGTGTGAGGAGCGTTCGCTTTAAACGCTTTTTAGAAAACATTCCCACCAGCAAAATTGCCGGTATGAGCATGGGGCTAACAGAAATAAAAGGCAAAATCCTTAAACCATTGGATGGCGAAGCGTTGGTGGCACCATTGTCGCAACAAGATTGCATATGGTATCACTACACCGTAAAAGAACGCCGTCGTAGCGGCAAAAACACCAAGTGGGTAACGATCACCGATGAACAGCAATCGCAAAACTTTTTATTGGAAGACGATACCGGCACCACTCCTGTTCGAGTTAACAAAGCAGATATTAGTACCCAACATAGCAAAAGCCGTCGCCGAGGTAATCGAAAATATTCCGTTGAATGGTTAGAGATAGATGATAAATGTTATGTTATTGGAGAGTGCCAGGTTAGCAAACTGCGCGGACACGAGCTGGAAATCAGTGAAACGGAATCAGACCAACCTTTTATTATCAGCAACTATTCAGAACAGCAGCTCCTGGTTAAAAAAGCCTTCTGGGGTATGATGATTCTTACGCTGGCCTTTTGCTGTAGCGTAGCAACCGGTTTGTTCCTGTTTGCCAGTGTTGGCGGTTTTGCCATTTCAGATTTCTTTGCGGCAGCACTCGTTCCTGCCACCATGATGCTGAGCATCATTTTGGTAATTCATTACAACGACCTGATTTTTCTTAAACAAAGGGTGCAACGCAACCGGGCCAACATCGATGTGGCGCTACAAAAACGCTTTGATACTCTCAACAACCTGATACCCGTGGTTAAAAAGCTTCTCAGCCATGAAAAAGAAGTTCTGAAACTCACGGTTCAATTGCGTACCCAAAATCAACAATCACAACAAGACAATCAGAAAATTGCACAGTATTTGGCACAGGAACATCAACTGCAACAGCGATTCAGCTTACTGAAAGAGCAATATCCTGAGCTTAAATCCAACACTACCATTAAACAATTTATGAAATCCCTCAACCGACTGGAAACCGGGCTGGCTTACGCTAAAAGCGCCTATAATGATGCGGTCGAGATTTATAACAGCCGAATACATTCATTTCCAGACCTGATAATGGCAAAAATATTAAAACTAAACCCAGAAGCGTGGTTGAAATTCTAACATGGCCCTTAAATCCACCATCTACAAAGCAGAACTACAGGTTTCTGATATCGACAACAATCGCTATCAGAATCACTCCATCACCTTAGCCATGCACCCTTCTGAAACCGAAGAGCGAATGATGATTCGGTTACTGGCTTTTGCTCTAAACGCGGACTCCGATTTAAAGTTTGGCAAAGGATTAAGCAACGAGGAGGATGCCGCTCTTTGGAAAAAGGACCTAACCGATCATATTCAGCTTTGGATTGATGTCGGCCTGCCCGATGAGAAACGGGTGAAGCGGGCCAGCCACAAAGCCGATGCAGTGCGCATTTATTGTTACGGTGAGCGCACTGCACCTATATGGTGGCAACAAAACAAAAGGGCCATTAGCCAATTTAGTAATGTGCAAGTGATTCGCGTGAGCGATCAAACCTGTGAGGAACTACAACAGCTATGCCAGCGCACCATGCGATTGCACTGCAATATCATGGATAACGTGATGACGCTGGGTGATGATGAGCACAGCGTTAATATTGATATTGAAGTGCTTCAGGAGCAATCCTCAACTAAGCAAAAAAGCCCCCTTAGATAATAGTTCCCACGTCGTTCTGCACGATTCGATCCATGGCTCGCTCCACGATAGCAGCAATGGTCATGGACGGGTTACAAGCAGCGGTGGTGCCAGGCATCAGGGCTCCATCCAATACGTACAACCCTTTCTGCCCCTTCACACGGCCATCCAGATCACACACAACATCAAGACAAGCGCCGCCCAGTGGGTGCCAGGTGCTATTGACGGTTTTATTCGTATTGATCAGCTGGGCTTCAGGGCCAGCTACCGCCGCAATCCGTTCGTGAATGCGAGCAGCCAATGCGGCATCACCGTTTTCTGGCCAATTGAGTTCCACCCGTTTCCTGGTGGGGTTGTAGCTGAAGTGGCCACGGTCTTCACTGACACCAAAACCCACCAGCATGGTGGCAGGCGTACCCGGTAAGGTCGGATCTGTGGGATCAGCGGCGGCAATGCCGTTCATGCCTGGCACCAGAGTGGTGGGTATCGAACTGGAAAAACTGCGCCCAGGTTGAAGTGGCGGTATGGACGCCTGAATAATGGTATTGGCAAGCTGATTCGGGTCATCCCACTCGCGGCTACCGTAAATGACCGGGCCACCTTGTCGAGGGCCAGGGTTTTCGCTCATTTTGTTCCAGATGTAGATCTGGTCACCGTTAGTGCCATAACCCTGCCCCAATTCATCGGGCAGATCGGTAATCCTTCCCTCAGCAGCTGCACTGAGCAACAGCTTGTTGGTATTGGCGGTACCAGCGGCAAGAATCAGGGTGGGGGTTTTAATGATCTTGTGTTCGAGCACGGTGCCACGCATGCTGGTACGATCCACGTACACCAACCAGGAACCGTCATCATCGCGCTCGATCTCTCGTACATGATGTAGCGCAGCAACCGTTAAATTACCCGTGGCGAGCGCCTGGTCAATATAAGTAACATCCACAGAGTGCTTGCCACCATTTTTTACGCCCAATGCGCAATCGCCATTGGTGTAGGACGGTTTCATCAGGCCATCCAGTTCGTCCAGCGCATATTGCCAGTCGATGGGCATGGGAATTTTGGTGAGGTCATAACCGGCTTCTTGAACCCGATCAGCAAAAATCCGCGCGGCTTTGTAGGTGGTGCTATTTATAAGTTCATCCGGTGCCGTTTTTGCCTTTAACATCTGCGCCACACGAGGATAATAAACTTCATCCATTTCGGTGTAGTCGATTCCTGCGGGAAACCAGTCGGTAAAATTCTTTTCAGTGGGCTGCAATGTCATACCCTGATACACCAACGAGCCACCGCCAACACCGCAGGCAGACACAATAGTGTGATTGGGTGACGACATGGCTTCGAGAATGCCCACATAGGGCCATAGACCAATGCGAAAGCCGTTATATTCCGGCCAGGCTGTATAAAAGAAGTGTTTCTTGCTGAGCACCGTGGCACTGGGGAAGGTATTCGAGTTTGGCCCTGTGGGCCACCAACGTCCTTTTTCCAGCATAAGAACCTTTACGCCAGCCTGAGCCAATCTTAAGGCGCTGATGCCGCCCCCAAAACCTGAACCAATAACAACTGCACGCTCTTCTGAGCGAGTCGTACGTCGCCAGGCAGCTTCAGATTTATTAGGAATAGCGGTGCTGGCGGCAACAGCGGCAGCACCACCGAGAAATTTACGACGGTCAATTTTTTTCACTGGATCGATCCTATTTTTATTTTAATAAATTTGGGGTGCGACTGAGATACCGCATTTCGAGAACATCGTTCTCCATAATAAGCCAGTCTAACGTCTGACTAGAAACGGTTGCAATCTTTTTGAAAGTAACTTTGTAACTTTAGGTTGTTTAAGTGTGTGGGTTCACAGTTTTCAACCATTAAATTGAATGTTGTATTGTGGGTTTTTATTGCTCTATCAACTAAATATATAATCCATCAAGGCTTAAAACAGTATCTCTAATTTGAATATTTAGGGCTTATCACGACCCACACAAAAACGCCCGGACAATGCCGGGCGTTTTCTTCTTACCAACTCTTACCTGCCTTACCTGCCTTACAGATCCTTCATCGCAGAAATCATTTCCTGCAGAACCAGTTTGGCATCGCCGTGTACCATCAAGCTGTTGTCATTAATAAACAACTCATTGGGAATACCGGCAAAACCAGGAGACAAGCCACGCTTAACCACGATAACGGTTTTAGCGTTGTGCACTTCCAAAATTGGCATGCCATAAATCGGTGAGTTTTTATCTTTCGATGCAGCCGGGTTGGTTACGTCATTCGCTCCCAACACGATAGCCACGTCAGTTTGTGCAAACTCAGGGTTAATGGCATCCATTTCTACTAGTTGCTCGTAAGGCACTTCTGCTTCTGCCAACAACACGTTCATGTGACCGGGCATACGGCCTGCAACTGGATGAATGGCGTATTTCACGTCGATATCACGATCTTGCAGCATGGTAGCCAACTCACGAGTGGCGTGCTGTGCTTGTGCAACCGCTAAGCCGTAACCAGGAACAAATACCACGCGCTTGGCAGAATCCAATAGCATGGCCACTTCGTCTGCGCTGGTGACTTTCACTTTGCCTTCGTAGAAAGCATCGTTTTCGTCTTTGGTTACACCAGCTTGAGCCGCCATGGAGCCACCGAACAATACGTTGGTAAGCGATCGGTTCATGGCTTTACACATGATGGTAGTTAGGATCAAACCAGATGCACCCACTAAGGAGCCGGTAATGATCAAGCCGTTGTTGCCCAATACGAAACCGGTAGCAGAGCCAGCCAAACCTGAGTATGAGTTCAGCAGTGCGATCACCACAGGCATGTCTGCACCACCGATGGGTATTACCAAAGCCACACCCAGAAGCAAACAGATCACCACCATAACGATCAATAGATCAGACTGCTCCAGCGGATTGGCGTAAACAAAGTAAATGGAACCGGCGATCAGCAGTGCAAAGCAGATTTTTACGATAAATTTGAACATGCCGATGGATGAGGGGTCACCCAATTTACCCATCAATTTACCAACAGCAATAAAGCTACCAGTCAGGGTAACAGCACCAATCAAAATACTTAGGATTAACGCAATCGCCCATTTCATATCGGCTTCTGGCATGCCAGTGATCATACCCACTGGCAATTCAGCGGCAGCTTGCATTTCCAGGTAGTTGGCAGACGCAACCATCAACGATGCACCGCCACCAAAGCCGTTCAATGCGGCAACCATTTCTGGCATAGAGGTCATCTGCACGCGCTTGGCCAGGAAGGTACCGATACCGGCGCCAATCAGCACACCCATGATGATGTACATATAACTCACCACGTTGTGCTCTAACAACGCTGCGATCACGGCAATCAACATACCGGTTGCCGACAGTTTGTTACCACGTACCGCAGTTTTGGGCGCGGTCATGCCTTTAATGCCGTAGATAAAGAGTACGGCCGCTACTAAATAAGCGAAATTAATTAAAACTTGCATGAGTCTTCCTTAGTTATTTTTTCTTGAACATATGAAGCATGCGATCGGTAACCGTGAAGCCACCAAAAATGTTGATGCAGGCTAAAATGATCGCAAGTACGCCCAAAAAGGTTGAAAGACCCGTGGTTTGTTCACCACCCCCAGAACTGATAATGGCACCCACTACAACAATACCTGAAATGGCGTTAGTGCCACTCATTAGCGGTGTATGCAATGTGGGAGGTACTTTGTTGATTACCTCCACGCCCACAAAAATGGCCAATACAAAAATGGTCAACGTCAGCATTAACATTTCCATCAGCTTGACTCCTTCTCGATAAGTTCACGCAAGCCTGCATGTTTGATTTCACCTTCGCTGGTGACCAAGGTGGCCGCCACGATTTCATCTTCCATATCCAGATCAATGCCACCGTCTTTGGACATGTTTTGTAGGAAGGTAATGATGTTTTTGGTGAAGAGCTGTGAAGCATGAACAGGAACGCGGGAAGGATGATCGATGTAACCGATGATGGTGACACCATCCACATAGACCTTGGCATTCTTTTCAGTGCCTTCCACATTGCCACCACGCTCGGCAGCCAGGTCCACAATGACGGAACCTTTCTTCATGCATTTGAGCATGTCGGCGGTAATCAGGCGAGGCGATGCTTTACCTGGAATGGCAGCCGTTGTGATCACTAGATCAGACTGGGCCACTTTGGCAGACATTTGTTCACGCTGCTTGCGATAGAACTCTTCTGATTGCTGTTTGGCATAACCACCAGCAGTGGTGCCCTCTTCCTGGGGCAGGTCAAATTCAACGAATTTGGCACCCAGGCTTTCCACCTGCTCACGCACTTCCACGCGGGTGTCGTAGGCTTCAACCACAGCACCTAAGCGACGGGCGGTGGAGATGGCCATCAAACCCGCTACCCCTGCGCCCACAACAAACACCTTGGCCGGATGAATCGTGCCAGCTGCTGTCATCAGCATGGGGAAGTATTGAGGCAAAGCCATAGCACCCGCCAATACGGCACGGTAGCCAGAAATGGCAGCCATGGAGCTAAGCACATCCATGCTTTGAGCACGGGTGATGCGAGGAATAAATTCCAGAGCAAAGCTTTGAATTTTGCGCTCAGCCAGGGTTTTTACCAGATCCTGGTTAAACCAGGCATCCAGCATACAAATCAGGTTGGCGCCTTCTTTAATGAGATTCGGCTCATCATCCACCAGATGGCGCACTTTGAGTACCAAATCTGCCTGACCGTATAGGGCCGCGGCATCAGGAGCAATACTGGCACCGACATTTCGGTACTCTTCATCATCATAATGTGATGCTTGGCCAGCACCACTTTGGACTACGACATCATACCCGGCATCGATGAGAAACTGGATGCCAGAGGGGATTACGGCAACACGATTCTCCCCTGGGTAGATCTCCTTGGGTATACCCACTAACATAAACAGAACTCCGAACTTATTGTTTTATAATAATTTTTTATTGAACAACAAACGTATTTAATACGGGTTGTTGACAACCCGACCCTTGAAGAAGGGTAAAACTATCGTTTGTGAGGGAAGAAGACAAGAGCTATTTTGTGTTCAGGATATAACGGAGGCCTACTCCGTCCTCTGTAGTGCGCACTACCTCCATTGTGACTATAGGGGCATCGTCCATCATGCCTTGAATTTGGCCTTTCACAATGGTGCCCACTGGGTGCTCATCAATAATGGAACTATCCATAAGCAGGAATAGCCCCCCATCGGAAACATCGCGGGTTTGAACAATAACTTCCTCCATGTCATCGCGCCAGAGCTTTAGCCTACATTTAATAGGCGTTCTTTGATACTGTCTTTGATTGGTCATATAAGTGGATATTAATACGTATATTATTAGTTTAGCTTATTTTTCATCCAATCCAGTAAACCGGTTAAATCTCGTTTGATTCCTGTTCTTGCTTCTTGCTAGGATTTCTTGTCCTACAACTTGAGCGGATAAGGCCATGAGCAAGAAGAATAAGTGGAATGAAAAAGACATTCCCAACCTTAAAGGAAAGCGAGCACTAATTACAGGTGCAAACAGTGGTATTGGCTTTGAAACCGCACGCATTATGGCGGAAAAAGGCGCTCAGGTGATTTTAGCCTGCCGTAGCGAAGATAAAGCGGTACAGGCTATGGCAAAAATTCGTCGTAAGTCTCCTAATGCAGAGCTGCACTTTCTGCCACTGGATCTTTCCAGCCTACAGTCGGTTCACCATATGGCCGACATGTTCCATGAACAATATGACAAGCTTGATTATGCTATTAATAATGCTGGTGTCATGTGGTTGCCTCAATCGAAAACCGTAGATGGCTTTGAAAGTCAGATAGGCACCAACCACCTGGGCCACTATGCCCTCACCGGCCTGCTGTTACCGGCTTTGTTAAAAACCCCTGGCTCGCGCATCGTCACGGTGAGCAGCATCGCGCACACGGCAGGCAACATTTATTTCGATGATTTGTTTTTTGAACGCCACTCTTATGGCAAGCAAAAGGCCTATTCGCAAAGCAAGCTGGCTAATTTGGTATTTGCACGGGAGCTGGAGCGGCGATTGAACGCCAACGGGGCTCAGACAATTTCTGTAGCGGCTCACCCCGGTGTGGCCAATACCAACCTGGCGATCCCTGGCTTTGAACAAAGCGATTCCGGGTTAATGGCCAAAGCCATGAAACTGCTAACACCGCTGGTTGCGCAAAACCCAGTGAAAGGGGCTTTACCCACCCTGTATGCGGCCACGGCGGATAATGTTCAGGGTGGCGATTATTACGGTCCTGATGGTTTTTATGCGGCTTATGGCTACCCTACGTTGGCGAAATCCACGCGACGCTCACGTGACCCCGACATTGGCCGTAAATTGTGGGAAGTATCGGAAAACCTAACCGGAATTCGCTACCCTTTTGAGGCGCAAATTCCGGAGCCAGTGTAACGTTTAATGGATTTTATGGATGAGCTCGGTTGAACTCGTCCATTTGCCCGTTGAGAGTCCAGTAGTCATACAGCACCCCAATCAGGAAGAACCCACCGGTACATAAATAAAGGATGCCGGTGATCCACTTACGCATGTAAAAGCGGTGAATGCCGAAGATGCCTAGAAAGGTAAGCAGTATCCAGCCAACGGTGTAGTCCAACTCCCCTTCCACGTATTTATTATCAGCCTGCTCATCCATTCCTGGAATGAGGAACAAATCAATGATCCAGCCGATAAAAAATAAGCCCAAGGTGAAAAACCAAATGGTGGCAGTAACAGGCTTGCCGTAGTAAAAACGATGCGCACCCATAAAACCAAAGATCCAAAGAATATAACCAATCACTTTGGAGTGAGTGTTGTTGTCTTGCATTTTATCCCCCTGATAAAGAGCAAAAATGAAATGGTCAGACGTTGTTAATTAGACCTCTGCTTTGGTCGAAAGTTGCTCGATTTAGTGGTGATGACCACCGACACCGTGAGCATGGCCATGGGATTTTTCTTCCGCTGAGGCTTCGCGCACGGAGACAATTTCGATATCGAAGGTTAGGGTTTTGCCTGCTAGCGGATGGTTAAGGTCGCAATCCGCATTAAACTTACCTACCTTTTCGATCACTACTTGGCGTTGGCCTTTATCTGTTTGTACCACAGCGATCATGCCTTTGCGCCATTTTTTTGCACCTTGCAGGTGTTTGATGGGAATGCGCTGAGCTTGGCCTTCTTTGCGTTCACCGTAGGCGTCTTTGGGTTCAACGGTTGCAGAAAACTGATCACCTTCCTGTTTGCCCAGCATTTCTTTTTCCAGACCGGGGATGATATTGCCGTGGCCATGAAGGTAGGCCATGGGGTCTTTGCCTGCGGTGGTTTCCAGTTGTTCGCCAGATTCGTCTTTTAGGGTGTAGTGGAATTGCACTACGGTGTCTTTTTCGATGTTCATTTTGTCCTCGTAAATTACGTCTTATCGTGCCACGCGAATTGTGCTGTGGGCGGTTTCATCCAGCCCCAATTGTTCTACCAAATAGTCCATGCCCTGCTCCAACTGTTCTTTCAGCACCCAAGGTGGATTCAGCACAAACATACCGCTGCCATACATACCATGGGATTCCGGAGGCCTGCTTACAATCAACTGTACGTCCAACCAATTTTCGCAGGGCAGTTTTTCAAGCTGTTCAGAGAAACGTTGTGCTTCCACCGAATTGATTAAAGGGTACCAAACCAAGTACATGCCATTGGAAAAGCGTTTCAAGCTTTCTTTTAGTGCACCTATTACGCGCGGATAATCGTTCTTCAATTCGTAGGGCGGATCAATTAGAACCACGCCTCGCCGAGAGGGCGGTGGCAGCAAGGCTTTTAGCTGATTAAAACCATCGCACTCTTCAATTTTTACCCGCCGATCCTTGGCGAATTGTTTGCGCAACGCACCCACTTCCGTGCGGTGCATTTCCATCAGGCGTATACGATCATCTGCCCGCAGCAGCGCACTGGCAATGGCTGCTGAGCCCGGGTAGCGAACGCATTTCTTGCTATTAAATTGCTTAATCGCTTGCAGGTAATCATCCAATGCTTCCGGCCACTTTTGATGATTCCATATTTGCTGAATCCCCGCCTGCGCCTCAGCTGTCTTTTTGGCGTGGGCGCTTTGCAGATCATATAGGCCACCACCCGCGTGGGTGTCGATGTAAAAGAACGGCTTATCCTTCTGCTTGAGGTATTGCAGGCAAAGCACTTCTACCCAGTGTTTAAGCACATCGGCGTGATTGCCTGCGTGAAAGCCGTGTCGGTAACTAAGCATGATAGAGGCCGGTTTCGTTGAAGAATTAAGAGGGAGAGGAGGCTATCACAGGCCGCTGGAATTGGAAATCAGCTCGCCCGTTTGAGTCAGTTTTTTTAAGGGGGCAAAGCCCTA
>JBFKSL010000071.1:0-11991 GCA_041626995.1 Ketobacter sp.
AACCAGGCCCGCCTCCAGCATGGCGAACCCGGCCGCCATCCACATTACTAAAGCACCACACACCAGAAAATAAAAGGTGTCCATGGCGTATTGAAGATGAAAAATATTGTTTTCCACGGTCTTGCCTCCGCAAAATTAAAAAGAAATAGGCATGGATTTAAGTGTTAATGGTTAAATCGCGTCAGTACCGGTTTCACCTGTACGGATACGAATTGCCTGTTCCAATGGCGTTACAAAGATTTTGCCGTCCCCGATCTTCCCTGTGTTGGCGGCTTTGGCGATGGACTCGATGACCTGATCCAACAGCTCATCAGAGGCTGCCACTTCGATTTTTACTTTTGGCAAGAAATCAACCACATACTCAGCACCGCGATAAAGCTCGGTATGACCTTTTTGACGGCCAAAACCTTTTACTTCAGTCACAGTGATCCCCTGCACCCCAATTTCAGATAGCGCTTCACGCACGTCATCTAACTTAAATGGTTTGATTACAGCAGTAACCAGTTTCATAAGAACATCTCCTAATTGTGCTCGAAAGCTTTTATATGCTTGGAACCCACCTGGCCCAGCAAAGGTTCCGTTATTCGCAAATCAGTGCAACCTGCCCGGTCAGCATGCCCAATCGCGGAACATGCCAAGCAGAAAGCACAAACCATGCCTATTAGTTTTTATTGCGAAAGATCAACCACTTAGCCTAATTAATCAGGCAGATAGCGGGTACGACTGCACCACTTTGATGCACCACTATAGCGCACCATGCACGCTCACAGGGCTTCAATTTGGTGCAAGGATGAATTAAACCACCCTTCTCCCCACTAAACCAAGCCTCATGATACACTGCTAACCTAATCAATCGAGGGCCCATAATGAACCGTCAGGAAAGCTTAGTAAATCGAATTATGGATCTGGTTTCCGAGCGTATGCCGCCAGAACTGGAGGAGATGGGGCAGGATCTGCGCCATAACCTGACTTCTCTCATCAAAGAATCTCTAGGGAAAATGGACGTGGTAACGCGGGAAGAGTTCGACGTACAAACCAAAGTACTGGCACGCACACGCCAACGTTTGGAAGAGCTGGAAACGCAATTGGCTGAACTGGAACAAAAACAATCCTAAACCAGGATAAAAACGCCCCAGACCATAAAATGCATGGAATTGAGAAATTCCCACTGCCAATGCCATGAATTTTCATTACTATTAGCCACGTTCAAGACCATTTAGAGGAGAACACAATGGGATCATTCAGCACATTACAAAAAACTCTGGCACGCTTTCTTGTGGCCATGATGGTATTGGTTGGTTTTCAAAGCGCAGTGCAGGCTGCCATGGTAACCACCAGCCAACTGGTCGCCAGTGAAAGCCAACAGATGGATCGCACGCAAGTATTGGCACTACTGGACAAACAGGAAGCCATCGATGCGCTCACCAACCTGGGCATTGATACTGCTAGCGTAGAAGATCGCGTAAACAATATGACAGCCGAAGAATTGCAAGCCTTCAACCAACAGGTGGAAGATATGCAAGCTGGCGGTTCAAGCCTGGTAGGCGTAGTGGTTTTAGTGTTTGTGATCTTGATCGTATTGGATCTGCTGGGCACCACAAATATCTTCCCAGCGATTAAGCCCATCAACACCGGTCAGTGAGACTCTTCCTTTTAGGGCTCAGCCTCTGGCTTAGTGGCTGCGCCCTGAATGCCCCCCTTTCCATCGATCAGCCACGTATTACCTCCCTGCCCAGCTACTGGGAGCTCAGTCAAGTTCCGTTTATTCAGCAACAAAACTATCAGTGCGGCCCGGCATCTCTGGCCATGGTGATGAACTATCACGGCTATCAAACCACTCCCAATGATCTAGTACCCTGGGTATTCACCCCCAATGCAGAAGGTAGCTTTCCAGCAGAAATGGACGCAGTGACCCGAAAGCAGGGATTGATCAGTTATCCCATTCGCCGTTTGGATGACCTGTTATTAGAGGTGCAGGCGGGCCACCCGATACTGGTACTACAGAATTTAGGTGTTTCCTGGTATCCAAAATGGCACTTTGCCGTGGTAGTGGGATTCGATTTGCAAAGTAAAGAATTGATTTTGCGTTCAGGTGAACAGGCACAGAAGCGCACTGGATTTCGTGTTTTTAATAACACCTGGCAACGCAGCAATCGCTGGGCGCGAGCAATATTACCTCCCAACCAACTACCTGCAACCGTTACTCCGCTCACCTTTTTAAAAGCCGCTGCGGATCTACAGCAAACCGGGCCAAGTTCCGCTGCCTTAAACGCTTTTAAGACAGCAGCAAACTCATGGCCGGAAAACACAACCGCGCTATTTGGTTTAGCCAATCAATATTATGCGTTACAACAATATGCAGAAGCACAAAGCGTGTTTGAATCCTTGATTCAACTGCAACCACAACATAGTGAAGCTTGGAACAATTACGCGTACAGCTTGCTAGCGCAACAATGCAAACAGGATGCTGTCACCGCGATTCAATGCGCCAACCAACTTAATCCTCAGCGTGCAGCATTCGCTGATTCCCTAACAGACATTCAACAATCACCTATTTATGCAAACAATCAATGTCAGATGCGTGTTGTTTGTCCAAAATAATTTTTGTTATCTAGATAAAAAGCCATTCTGGCCTGACTGACTTTTTAGCAAGTCTCACGAGTCATTGTTTGCTCTTGTTTATTTCGAAACAATTCATTCAAAAGAATGAATAATGGCTATGAAACACATTGCTATTCTTGCATTAAATAACCGTTTGGGTGCTTCACTCATTTCTATGCTGGATATTTTTTCAGTGGCAGCAGAAATGTCGTGCCTAAAAATTTCTGTGGTCACAACCAACGGCGAGAGCATTGAATCACGAAGTGGAGTAAACTTTCCTTCTGACTATAAATTAACACAAGCGCCGGATGCCGATGCAATCATTATTTCGTCCTGCATTAATTATAAAGCACAACTAGAATATCAACGCGACACCATACTTCCGTGGCTGCACAAACAATCCCAACAAGGCGCCATCATTGGTGCGTTAAATTCGGGAATTGTTGTGTTGAGCATGTCCGGCCTACTGGATAACCAAAAAGCCACATCTGATTGGAATGCCTGCACTAGGCTACAACAAGTTTTTCCCAAAGTTGAATTTGATCCAAACCAGAATTTAATCGCGTCTGACAAAACAGTCACCAGCTCAGGCGCCTATGCCAGCGAAAGCTTATCGTTATACATCATTGAAAAACTCTTAAGCCCCGACATTGCAGAAGCCTGCATAAAAGAGCTTACGCTCAACACCGAGCGCAGAAAGAAAAGACGTAGCAATAAAATCACAAACCGAAAACATAAAGATGATCGCATTCACACCGCACAAAACTGGATAGAAGAGAACTTTAATGACGAGATAAACCTTTCCCAGCTGGCTCACATGAGCAATATGAGCCTGCGAAACTTTATCCGCCGATTTAAGGATGCCTGCGGAGAAACCCCAATCAGTTATATACAGCGCTTAAGAATCGAAGAGGCAAAACGATTATTGCAACACACAACGTTAACCGTGGAATCCATTTCACTAAAAGTGGGCTATCAAACGGAATCCTATTTTCGTCAACTGTTTAAGCGTCATACCAAGTTAACGCCCAACCAGTTTCGAAAAAATGGTCACGAATAAATTTTTTATTGGATATCCATTATCACACCAATGCGCGCACTCTCTTGCCTTAAACGCTGCCGACGTGCACTGGTATCTTTTTCTAAAGCACTCACCAGCGTGGACTGTAATCGTTGAGCTTCAGCTAAATCAAAATCACCGCTCCTGACTCGATTGGGAATAACAAGCAGCAAGTGTTCTACCAGTTTATGATGAATTGAGGTTGATAATTCCTCAGAGCTCTCAAACCATTCCAATAATTTACTGAACCACAAAAAATTTACCATTCGAGTAAATTCTTGCTCTGGCTTATTATGCTGTTGGGCTACACTTCGTAAAATCAACCATTCAGCTGGCGAAACAAACTTAGGCCTCTGCTTTATCGGTGACGCATATTCCTGCTCACCCAAGGTGTTGACCAACTCATTCATCGCTTCTCGCTGAAATTGATTTACCTGCTCCGCATCCCACTGCTCCGAAGGAGGAATGTTTTGCTCTGACTGGGCTACTGTTTCTATCTTCTGGACAACTTCTGTTTTAACTTTATTGTTTTTTGAAATCGGTATTAGAGTAAAAACAACTATACCCAAGCATAGAAAAATACTCGCGACAATTATTCTTCTTTTCATAGCATCTCCAAAAAAGGCAACGGTGGAAACAGGTACATCAACCGTTGCCTACCCTATTTTAGCAAGGGTTAATATCCAAAGGGTTCTGGTGGTGCAACATTAAATTGATACAATTGCCCAGGGCCAGACATCAATACGGTAAACAGGCCATTGAACAAACCACATCCACGCATTTTGGAAAAGGATGTACTACCTTGGAACGTGATGTTGCCCGCACCCAAGTCAGAAACCGGCCCATCAAAATCGATAGGAAATTCAGCCGGCTCGCTGGTACGACAGCCAAATGGAATTTGTATCCAACCAATACCGGCGGAATTCACTTTCACCGTAGTGTAGGCACTACCATGAATATGCAACTTGCCTTCACCATCCAGCTCTACACTACCGCTGGTGGGCAAGGTGGGATCAATGGTTAAATTCACATCCAGCGGCAGCACGATATTAAGCTGTGTATAAAAACGAGGAATATTCAGCGTGCCATTTAAAGTTTGATTGGTAACATCGGAATCTGCATAGAAAGTGGATTCCTCCGGCAATTTCACTTCCTGGCGCAATGTACCCAAACGAATGGTGGCATCAAGCGGCCAGTTATCCAAAGTGAATATTAGCGCTTCATCATACACATTGGCCGTTGATTGTGGTTCTGGCTGTCCGGTGTAACAGGCGTTGTACGCTGGCCTGCCCTGTACCCGTTCGTCTAACCAATCTAAAGCATAAGGCGCCGCCTGAAATTGGGTAGCGATATGTTCGCTTGGAAACACATCAAAGCGTACGTTCGCACCCAGTTCACAATAGCGTTGCTTCAAATCAATGTGTTGGTCAAGAGGAATAAATTCATCCGCCTGACCGTGGTACATATACAATGGCACTTCAGGCTTGGTATTTCCCAAGTTTTGCGCTGTTAAAACTTGTTCAACCGTAGGTATCGTAATTAGATCCTCCAAAGGCCGATTTTGCAAAGTAAAGTCCGCCAGCTCACTGCCCATAAAATGAAACAGCGATTCAAAAACACATTGGGATTTACCCACTTCAATTTGCTGCAAACCATAAGAATTGGCCAACTCGTATAGAGGTATGTCATCACCATATTCGGCCTCATAACCGATGATCGCACCCAATAAAAACGCCGAGCCAGCATCACCATCCAAGTTATATCCTGTATAGGCTATATCGGCTGGGGTTCCTCCCGTCGCAATACCCACAATATTCATACCAGGGGCATATTGTGGGTGAATTTCGGCAATCCAGTTTCCCGTCTGGCCACCCTGGGAATAACCCCATACCACCACACGATCGTCTTCAATAGCTGCTCCAGGGATTTGTGTTGCAGCCGTCACAATATCCAGCGCAGCGTGGGCTTGTGATTCTCCAGATAAGTAAGTCGGCGTATCGCCATTGGTGTAACCCGCATTATCTGTTATCACCACTGCATAGCCCCGATTAATGGCCTCGGCCAAATTAGCTGCTTCATAATCACTGCCGGCTGCAAGTTGCAACGAGGGTGCACAATGCTGCCCCAAACCGTGGGTACCCACTGCATAACTCAGCACCGGCCTGACACCCTCGCCGGCCCAACTTGCGGTAGGCACAATCACGCTGCCCGTAACTAAGTTTGGGCGCCCATTGGAATCAACAGACCAATAGGCTACATCCCAAGACCGGGTGAAGGGTGCCTGAGGACCTAAATCGATATCCGCGTTCCGATACCAAATCAAGTCCCCATGTGAACCCTGCATAACCGCAGGCGGCGAATAAAATTCCATGCCTAACGGCCCTTCAATTGGCGCGGCCATTAGCGAGTGGGCGTAAACCATTACTGCCCCCGTTATGCCTGCCACTACACTTCCCCTAGATCGCTTTAAGCGCTCCATACCAAACTCTCCCATTGTGTTTTTGTTATAACTTTCTCAACGATTTAGCTGCTACCCACTGGTAGCACCCATCACTATAGAAGCGCATCGACAGAGCCAGCAGCCTCAATCACGCCAACCTGCAACCTCATTCGCGCCAATTTTTATTTGTTGTGTGTCTATATAGGAATAAACATTTATGAAGGAAGGGACATCTTGTCATTAGCCATCGTCAATACGCGGGCACGGGTTGGTATGAATGCACCCGCAGTTACCGTAGAAGTACACCTTTCCAATGGTTTGCCTGCTTTTAATATCGTAGGACTGCCCGATGCCGCCATTCGTGAAAGCAAAGAGCGAGTGCGCAGCGCCATTATCAATTCGGAATTTGAATTTCCACAGCGCCGCATTACCATTAATTTGGCCCCAGCAGACCTACCCAAAGATGGCGGCCGTTTTGATTTACCTATTGCCATCGGTATCTTGGCCGCATCGGAACAAATTCCATTAGCAGCGCTTGAGCAACAGGAATTTATTGGTGAGTTAGCACTATCAGGAGAATTGCGCCCCATAGAGGGTGTGTTAACGGCGTCCCTTGCTTGTTCCACACTTCAGCGTAACTTATTCGTAGCTCAAGCCAATGCCGCTGAGGCAGCACTTCCAAAAAACAGTCGTATATTTGCCTGTGGTAATTTGGCCATGGTCTGTGGCGTATTAAAAAACCCAGGTTCAGCCACGCCTTATAAAGCAGAAGAAGCTGCTTCGCGCTGCAATGTTGAACAGTATCCTGATTTAGCCGATGTAAAAGGCCAACACCAAGCCAAACGCGCTCTGGAAGTTGCCGCAGCCGGTAAGCATAATTTATTGATGATTGGGCCACCGGGTGCGGGTAAATCTATGTTGGCAGCGCGCTTGCCCGGCATTCTTCCACCCATGACCGAACAGGAATCCATGGAAACCGCGGCCATTCATTCCGTAGCAAAAATCAATCAAACACCTTTGTTTCAGCGTCCAATTCGTGCGCCCCACCACACAGCTTCGGGCGTTGCTTTGGCGGGAGGAGGCAGCAACCCAAAGCCCGGCGAAATATCTCTAGCCCATAACGGAATTTTATTTTTAGATGAACTGCCTGAGTTTCCCCGCAAAGTTTTAGAAGTTTTGCGTGAACCATTAGAGACAGGAGAGATTGCCATTTCCCGTGCTGCACAACAGGTAGTATACCCTGCCAATTTTCAATTAATAACTGCGTTAAACCCCTGCCCTTGCGGTCATCCTGATAAAGCACCCGAAGGCTGCGTGAATCCAATTGCTTGCAGCAACAAATATCAAAGCAAAATTTCCGGCCCATTATTGGATCGTATCGACATGCACATTAATGTAGATGCTTTACCCATTAGCGAATTGCAACAGCAAAAAGCAGGAGAAAGCAGTGCCAGTGTAAGGGATAGGGTTACTTGTGCTCGTAACATTCAGTTGCAGCGACAAGGTTGCACCAATCATGATTTGACGGCTAATCAACTCAATAAGGTGTGTGAGCTGCAAAAAGGTGATAGTATTTTTTTGCAACGGGCCGTAGAAAAACTAGGGCTTTCCGCCCGAGGCTATCATCGAGTGTTAAAGGTGGCACGCACCATAGCGGATTTAGAACAAACAGAGTCCATTACAAAACGGCATTTAACGGAAGCGCTCTCCTTCAGAGCGCTATTCACATAAGGATTGCTATATTGATTTTAATTAACTTAGAAGAAAAATTCATTTGCGGGGTTCGAAATCACTTCCCAAAGCACATTTGCGATAATTTGGCCGCCCAATTCATTAACATGGATTGCCCCATCACTTGCATAAGGGTCTAATTCAGAGCTCAGCAAATAAAGGTCGGTTTCATCTACAGTCCATTCATTACGAGTATCAACATAGGTACAAAATGAGCTGTAGTTTTCCTTCTGATCCTCACTCACCTGATTACAAACACTGATTATCATTTCATTTACGCGATTCACAATGTCCTTGTGTGTAACCGTACTTGGTAAATTATACCGGCCTAACCAAATGATATCTGGCGGTGCCCCATAAGTTGTAACATCCTCGTCCGCCACCCTGCTAAAAAAGGTACTGATTTTTGTCTCCACAGAAGCAAGCGCATTTTCGCACTCGCTACCGGAAACTGCCACATAGCTATCATTAACAATTTCAATATTGCTGGTCGCACACGGCTCACGCAGATCATTCGCGCCACCATTAATTACCAACGTTTTTACCCCCTCGGCTCGGGCGCTTTCATACTGTCCTCCCAGAATATAATCCAATTTTGAACCAGAAACTGATCGATCCCGATAAACCACATTGACGCCATGATATTGACTTGCCAGTTGGTTTAGAAAGCTTGGAATATATGCCTCATAAGATGGAGTAACCCGTGAACTCTCAAAGTCAAGGTACGAATCCCCAAGCAATTGCAGCCCAACTTCCGTTGGAGTTGGATCATAAAAATCAATACCGTTCTTCTTGTCTGCACCACATCCAGACAAAACACATGCAGCCCCTAATATTAATGACTGATACTTCAATTGATACATCATACTTAATACGTTCCTTATTATATAAAATGTCGATACATTTAGTTTTGTTCCCAATAAATACCGAAACAAATTCGGCTGCGGCGATTTAATCACACATTTCAATCCCCAACAAACAGTGCTACCCTAGCTCACAAGACAACCAATAACTTATAACTATATAAACGCCACCTTCAAACCAACATGCTGAAGTCTATTATTCAAGCTTTTAGCTTGCGCCAAAATATTAAATCAATCTTTAGTCGCCCTGGTGACAACCTGGCTGCGCTGGATGGACTAAGAGCCATCTCCATTATTTGGGTACTGGCATTTCACGTATGCATTCTCACTGCACTTTCTTTTTCAACAGAAACTGCACAGCAGCTGCTTAAAGACTCCCCTTGGTTTTTTAACTGGCTTTGGAATGGTGACAAAGGCGTGGATATTTTCTTCGTCATGTCCGGTTTTTTGATTTCTGGATTACTATTCAAAGAGCATCAAAAAACCAATACTCTCAACTTAAAAAGCTTTTATATACGCCGCTTCCTACGATTAACCCCAGTTTATTGGTTTACACTGGTGCTTTATATATTGGTTAATGGCCCTAATTCCGCCAATGCATGGGCCAATTTTATTTACGTGAACAATTTTCTACCTTCCTCCGAAATGGCTATGACTTGGACTTGGTCGCTGGCGGTAGAAGAGCAATTTTATTTAATTGCCCCATTATTTTTACTTCTTGTATTCTGGAAATCCCAACACAAGGTCAGCTGGCTAGTTGCTTTGTTATGTGGCTCCTTATTACTTCGTCTTTTTCTTTTGCTAACCGAGCCCGAGCTAGCCAATAGTGATATGAAGGAGATTTTCAATCTGGAAAAAAGCCCACGATTTGATTTGTATTTTGACCGTATGTACGCAGACCTACACGCGCGCTTTGGGCCATTTATCTGTGGAATTCTCGCTTCCTATTTATACTTTTACCACAAGTCGAAGCTCAACGAATTTTTTGAGCGAAAAACATCTACTCTATTAATTTATATCGGCTTGGCCCTTACCATCGGTTTTGCACTTGCACCGTCCTATCACCAAGACATCCATTACTCCAAGGCATATCAAATATTTTATTTAGTCTCTCATCGTACGCTTTTTTCTGTTGGCATAACCATTTTGCTCCTCGCTGCATTATTTCCCGTTAGCCACATCGGCAAAGCATTTAACCGAGTTCTTTCCTTAAAGTTTTGGGTACCCATCGCGCATCTGTCCTACTCAATTTATATTTTTCATATCTTCGTGGTAGGCTGGGTTCACTTAAACATCAAAGCTCACTTAAAAGCCAGCGGCTTACCCATCGATCATATAGATTTCTATTGGATATTGGCTGCTATCCCCATTGCGCTTCTATTATCCTGTTTGTTTGCTTCCGTGCTGTATGTGTTTATTGAAAAACCCTTTATGAATTTACGCAGCGGCTTCCGCCCTACTCTGACAGAGAACAACAACGGCGTTCCAGCAAAAACAGCGGCTTAACTTTTAGAAAAATGATGGAGGCGTTATTGGGGCAATATCATGCAACCAACAACGCCATTGGGAGGGGAATTATTCGAACTTACCGTTGTGATAAATTTCCTGCACGTCTTCCAGCTCATTCATTAAACTGGCAAAACGTTCAAACTGCTCTACATCCTCACCACTCATAGGATGTTCGGTCTGGGGCAGGTAGGTAATCTCTTCCATTTCAAAATCGATGTCCGGTTGCATTGCCTGTAGCGCAGTTTTGGTTTTGAAATATTCACTGGGAGGCACCAATACGGTTACCATGCCCTCTTCGCACTCAACATCGCTCACATCCACATCCGCTTCCAACAACGCTTCCAACGCAGCCTCATCATCGTCACCGGCAAAAACAAACATGGCTCGGTGATCGAACATATGGGAAACCGAACCCTGACTGCCCAGCTTGGCCTTACACTTGGAAAACACACCACGAATTTCGCCAAAAGTACGATTGCCGTTATCGGTTAGCGCGCTAATCAACACCATGCAGCCACCAGGGCCGATGCCTTCGTATAAAGCAGGCTGAAAGTCTTCTCCCGCACCACCCTTGGCTTTATCGATCGCCTTTTCAATAACATGAGAAGGCACTTGATCCTTCTTGGCACGATCAATCAAGCCGCGCAGGGCCAGGTTACCATCCGGGTCGATACCCCCATTCTTAGCGGCCACGTAGATCTCACGGCCGTACTTAGAATACACCTTGGTTTTGGCGGCCGCGGTTTTGGCCATGGAGTTTTTTCGATTCTGATAGGCTCTACCCATGGGGGAAATCTTCTCTGCTGTTGAAAAATGGGGCAATTGTAACGGGTGGCGGGTTTCCTGTCTCCCCATGCTGTGAGCCATATTAATCCGCCTTTCCTGCATGTCGTTTTTAGCCTGCTTTATGGCTATTTCCTCAGATTGTATACAATCTTCAAATCCGCTACACTGACTCCGCAGTCAATAACAAAAAAAGGCTAAATCATGGATCTCGGAAAGAACGCCCATATTCGCTTAAACCCGGAAGACGAATACATGCACCCCATCGAAGATGCGGTGAATTTTAACGAAAGCATGTATATCAACCTATTCGATCACCAGCAGAAGCTTGGGGGCTGGTTTCGGGTTGGCAATCGCCCCAATGAGGGTCACGCGGAAATGTCGTTTTGCTTTTATCTGCCCGATGGCTCTGTGGCATTTATGTTTCAACGCCCCAGCATTAGCAACAATGATGCTTTAGATGCTGGCGGAATGAAGTTTGAGGTAATCGAACCGCTCAAGACTTTAAAAGTGACCTACCAGGGCAAGGCCTGCCTAATGGCCAACCCGCAGGATATGGAAAACCCCAAACAGGCCTTTAAAGACAATCCCATTGTGGACGCCAGTGCTGAGATCGTTTTCAACGGCATGACCCCGGTGTACGGTGGCGAAGCGGTAGACGAAAATGGCAACCCCATTGAAGAAAACCCCGATGAATCATTTGCTCGCGCTCACTACGAACAGCATATGTCTGGCTCTGGCACTGTGACCATTGGCGATCAAACTCTGGAGTTTTCAGGTTTCGGTCTACGGGATCACTCTTGGGGGCCTCGCTACTGGCAAAACCTGTATTGGTATCGCTGGTTGCCCATGGTATTTAACGATCAGTTCGCCATAAACATTTCCATCGTGCAAATGGCAACGGGAAGACAGCATGTTTGGGGCATGGTGTATGACACCCGCAACGGTGGCCCAGCAGAGTATGATCTGGTAGAAAGCGCCACCATGTCCTCCACTCTGGATGA
>JBFKSL010000072.1:0-11991 GCA_041626995.1 Ketobacter sp.
ATGGGCACCTGGCATCCACCTTCCAGACGATTATTCATGGCCCGCTCCGCGAGAACGCGGGTGGTGGTGTCCGGATCACTTAAGGTTTGCAGCAACTCAATGGTACGGCTGTCATCCAACCGGCATTCGATTCCCACTGCACCTTGCCCAACGGCGGGCAAGCTTTCCTCCGGCTCCATCTCACAACGGATTCGATCATCAAACCCCAGCCGTTTTAAACCCGCAGCCGCCAGGATGATGGCATCAAACTGGCCATCGTCTAATTTCTGCAATCTAGAATTCACATTACCACGCAGATCCACAATTTTCAGATCCGGACGACGCTCACGTACTTGAGCCTGACGGCGCAAACTGCAAGTACCCAAAACGGCCCCCTCAGGCAGATCGGCAATGGAGTCATAATGATTAGAAACAAAAGCATCACGGGGGTCTTCGCGCTCACAAATAACGGTCAGCCCCAGGCCTTCAGGGAATTCTACCGGCACATCTTTCATGGAATGCACGGCAATATCAGCGCGCTTTTCCAGCATGGCCACTTCCAGTTCTTTAACGAAAAGCCCTTTGCCCCCTACTTTAGCCAGGGGCGTATCCAATATCACATCACCCTTGGTTTTCATGCCGATCAGCTCCACCGTTAGGCCCGGGTGCGCCTGTTCTAGTCGGCTTTTAACGTATTCAGCCTGCCAGATGGCCAGCGGGCTTTTGCGGGTGGCGATGCGTAACACATTGTTTGTCATTGAATTAGTTTCCTCATTAACTGGCAGAAACACTAACACAGCAAAAGTGACAAGGAAAATGCTCCTGCGCACCAGACACCATTACCCAATATGCTTCATTTTGAGACATTAATGATTTATGATTCATCAGTGTATTATGTAAACACATTTCTAATAATTATTAATAAAAACAGCCTAATACGGAGCAGTCATGACACACTCAAAGAAATTGGGGCGCTGGTTGGGGACTTTATATCTTGCAGCAACCTGCCTTTCCACCACCTCTTATGCCGCCCAAGACAATACTGTTGACACCCCACTTGGCACAATTACTGGCGTTGCCAGCACAAATGGATCGCAGTTTTTAGGCATTCCCTACGCCCAACCACCCGTTGGCGAACTTCGCTGGAGCTCTCCTCTGCCCATCAAGGAATTACCTGATAATTTCGTAGCCGACCAATTTGGGCCTAGCTGTCCTCAGGCGCCCTCGCCTTTTGGTGAAGCCAGCATCAGCGAGGATTGCCTTTATCTAAACGTCTACCGCCCCCAAGGGGAATTCCCCAGTGATCAAAAAATTCCTGTAATGGTGTGGATCCACGGCGGCGCCTTCACCTATGGCGGCAGCAAATTGTATGATCCCACCCCGCTCACCGATAATGGTGTAATAGTGGTAACCATTAACTACCGCATTGGCGCCCTAGGCTTTATGGCGCACCCTGCCTTATCGGCCACCTCTGATTCGGGCATCTCGGGAAACTATGGTATTCAGGATCAGCAATTGGCGTTGCAATGGGTGCAGGACAATATTGCTAACTTCGGCGGTGACCCGGACAATGTCACCATCTTTGGCCAATCCGCCGGCGGTTTAAGCAGCCATGTTCACTTAGCTGCTCCTGGGTCTGCAGGCCTGTTTAATAAAGCCATTATTCAAAGTGGCGCCTATTTACTACAACAACCACCTTTACAGGATTGGGAATACCTTGGTCTGGGCGTAGCAGCAGCGGCAGGCTGCCCGGATCAATCAACCGAGTGTCTACGCAACCTGCCCGTTGAAACCATTCTGGCCAATCAAGATCCTGGGGCTTTAGGCTGGCTACCCATCGTGGATGGCCAAACCTTGCCTATAGATGTGGCCAGCGCTCTATACTCAGGAAATTTTAACCAGGTGCCCGTTATGGAAGGTACCACAGCGGATGAGTACACCATGTTCACCGCATTAAGCTACGATCTACTCGGCGCCCCTATTACCAACGACAGCTACCTAAGCGCCATCACGGATTTGGGGTTCCCCACCGAAGCAGCATATTTGATTTCTGTTCTGTACCCTCCCTTTCTATATGAATCCCCAGGAGCAGCCTATAGCGCGATGGGTACCGATATGCTGTTTGCCTGTAATTCACAAAGCTCTTTGCAAATGCTTTCGCAACACGTACCCACCTATGGTTATGAGTTCAATGATCCGAAAGCACCTTATACGACGCTACCGCCAGTGAGTTTCTCTTACGGAGCTGTGCATGGATCTGAAATTCAATACATTATGAATACGGTAGACGGCGGCGAATTAAACTGGTCGCAAAAAATGCTTGCCAGTCAAATGAAAAAGTACTGGACTAATTTTGCTAAAACGGGCAATCCCAACGGCAAGTTAAACATTTGGCATAGATACAACTCATTAACGCGTACCATGATGTCATTGCGGCCATATTTTTCTTTTCCAATTCATACATTTGGCCTGAAACACAAATGTGGCTTTTGGAATTGGCTGTTCGCACAACAATAGGCTTTCTGTAAGAGGAATAAAGCTCAACCCCAAATGGAGTTGAGCTTTATTATTGCCTGAGATAACAATCAATTTCAAAAACCCATCATAATTTTCTCGCAAAAAGAGCCTGCAAAATGGTATTAATCAATTCCTTTTTGAAGATATTGATTGCATTGGAGGCAACATGAAAAAAATAAAAACTATTGGGGTATGGCTGGGGATACTCTCACTACTTAGTGCATTTGGAATAAGCAATGCCAGCGCTCACGGCAAAGCAAAAATTCACACCGAGCTAGGCACCATTTCAGGCATCGCGGGGAAAACCACTCATCAATATTTAGGGATTCCCTACGCACAAGCCCCAGTGAACGAATTTCGCTGGCAACCACCACAACCATTAACTTCATTACCGGAAAACTTCAGCGCCACAGCATTTGGTGCTAACTGCCCACAGGTTAATTCACTATTTGGTGATGCAAGCCTAAATGAAGATTGCCTTTTCTTGAATGTGTATCAGCCCAGTTATGCCAAGTTGAGCATGCATAAACTGCCGGTCATGGTGTGGATTCATGGCGGCTCACTATACCGCGGGGCAGCAAAATATTACGACCCATCACAAATGGCAGCATTGGGCGTAATTGTGGTAACCATTAATTATCGGCTGGGAGCATTGGGTTTCATGGCACACCCTAATTTATCTGCCAACTCAAACAATGGCACTTCCGGTAACTACGGTTTAATGGATCAACAGGCGGCATTGCAATGGGTTCAGCAGAATATTTCTGCCTTTGGCGGTGATGCCAACAACGTAACCATTTTTGGTGAATCCGCTGGTGGATTAAGTGTGCACGCTCATTTAGTTTCACCCGCGTCCGCAGGGCTATTTCATAAAGCGGTGGTTCAAAGTGGCGCCTATGCAATGACTCAGCCCGCTTTGGAAGACTGGGAAATGTTGGGAACGGGCATTATGGATGCAGCAGGCTGTCCCGACCAAAGCCTGGAATGCATGCATACTCTGCCAGTTGAAAATATTCTTGCCAACCAAACTGCCACGGCTTTTGGCTGGCTGCCCAATGTGGATGGACAGTTAATGCCAACAACTGTTTTAGGGGCATTAGCCACTGGCCAGTTTAACCAGGTTCCCGTAATGCAAGGCACCACGGCTGACGAATATACTTTATTCGCGGCTGCCACCTATGATTTGACAGGTAACTCAATTCAGGAAGACACCTACCTGGAGGCCATTACCGATTTAGGCTTTCCACTGGAAGCAGCTAATTTAATCGCTGCCTATTACCCAAGTTCAAACTATGTCAGCCCAGGGGCCGCTTTCAGCGCCATGGCCACGGACTTTATATTTTCCTGCAACTCGCAAACGGCACTGCAATTGTTAACACAATTTGTTCCTACTTACGGATATGAATTTAATGATCCCAATGCGCCAAATACACTATTGCCGCCCGTGAGCTTTCCCTATGGATCAGCTCACGGTTCTGAAATTCAATATTTAATGGAATCCTATGGGCCATCGGAGTTTACGCAGGAACAAAAACGACTTTCCTACAAGATGATGTTTTATTGGACTAACTTCGCCCGTTTCGGCAACCCCAATTGGTTCTTCTACAACACCTGGCCTGAATACAATGCAGCAACAGGGGAAATGATTTCTTTGCAACCACCCAAGCCGGTCGTAATTAACGATTTCAATGAAAGTCATCAATGTGATTTTTGGAAGCAAGTGTTAGGCAGGTAACCGATCAAGTGGTCCATGCAGCAATATGCTAGGGCCACTTATTTTACAAATTTTGCAATAATTTCTTTACGCTGGACGCATGGCGTCGACTTACCGTTAAACGCTCTTCCACACCTTGCAGACGTAACTGATATTGGTTGCCGGCATGCTCCAAACCTTCCACATAGGCTAACGCCACCAACGCATTACGATGCACACGAACAAAACGATCACCAAACTCTTGCTCTAAATCTTTTAACGTTTCATCAAGCAGAGTTTCTCCCTGGCTATGACGCACGGTTACATATTTTTGATCTGCCAGAAAATAGCGTACATCGGCCACCGGAATTAATTCTATACCGCGACGACTGCGAGCACTGATGTACTCTCTTTCTTTCTCATCACCTTCAACCGCTTCTTCACCACCCATTTCCTTGCGCACTGCTTGTAATTGGGTTTTGTTCACTCGACTGGCTTTATTGAGGGCTTTCTCCAAATCATCCTGACGCACTGGCTTTAACAGATAATCCACCGCATTCACCTTGAACGCTTCAATGGCGTGCTCATCATAAGCAGTACAAAATACAATAGCAGGAGGGTTTTCACTTTCACTTAAACGAGAGGCAGCTTGCAAGCCATCCATACCAGGCATGCGAATGTCCAAAAGAATTAAATCCGGTTGCAGCTGGGGAACCTGTTGCAGCAATTCCTGGCCGTTTTCAGCCTCACCCACGCAAACCGTTGCTGGCACCTTCTCCAGCATGCGACGCATTCGATCTAGAGCCAGGGGCTCATCATCACAAATTAACACTCGAATCATTGGGCCACACTTCTATTGTTGTTCTCATTATCGGGCTCAGAGCTTCGCTCCATCTATTAAACATATCACGGTTCAATGGCAAATCCAGCGCACCAGGTCAAATTTGGGACGCACTGTATACTTTTTTGTCACTATAAAGCAGGAGGGTAAGGATAAGACAAGCGAGTTATATAATGGTTGCCCTCTATATAGCCGGTTAATTTGGCACGATCACCGTAGAGGGCGGCTAATCGATTACGGGTATTTTCCAGTGCCATGCGGTTACCCTGGGATTCAATCTCCACACTTTTTTCTGTGAAAGGGTTGGTGATAGAAAGCACGAACACACCATGAGAATAGCTAGCCATGATCTCCACAATACCACCCTGTGGCAGAGGCTGCACACCATGTAGCACCGCGTTTTCCAGTAATGGCTGCAATGTTAAAAGGGGGATTTGCACGTCATCAGGCACCGAGCGAATATCCCATTGCACATCCAATCGCTTGCCCAGGCGTAGCTTTTCAATATTAAGGTATTTCTGGCATAGCTCGATCTCTTCCTTTAAAGGCACTTGGTTGCCCACGTAATTCAAACTGGCTCGAAACAACGCCGACAAATCTTCCACCACGGTCTCAGCCGTTCTTGGATCCGTTTCAATCAGGCTGGCAATAATATTCATGCTATTAAATAGGAAGTGAGGCCGAATACGAGACTGCAAAGCCTGGATGCGATGCAACAGCTCGGACTGGCGGCGGGCGATCAACATCGCTTGCAGGTAAAAATAGCGAATCACCAGGCCACCAATAATGGCGGCAATGGCAACGTTGGTTAGCACGGCATTGGAAAATAATAACGCCCACACCGAGTCATTATATTGCGGCTTAAAAAAGGTTTCTGAAATGATGCTAACCACCCAGGTATTAAATGGAATGAGCAAATAGCTCAACAATACCGCCCGTTGTTGCGGCAAGCGGCGCAACCTGGAGCGCAACTTACATAGCAGCGCCGCGCTGGACAACGCCACCCATTGCACAAACAGCGACACCATACCCAGCAGCATCCAGTCAAACTGCCCCAAACTGCTTTTAATCAGCACGATCACGATGGAAAATAACTGCGCAATCAGCACCAGAAAAAACACCGATTGGCGGGCACAAAGATCTGGCAAAAAGAAGGTGGTTTCCTGTTCTTCAGGATTGGATGATTCTGACATGAGCCCCAACTGTTCTTATTTCCTCTGCTAAGTATAAGCCAAAGTGATTTTGGCACAGCCAGTTTTTGGTGTAGATCATAGCGTTAAGCCAGTACTTATATTGCTCACAACATAAATTATTAAGCTTTTTAAAGATACACCCGCAATAAAGCCATTCGTTTGCCGTTGCCCAGCTTCTGCCTTCATTGGCGGTGGTGTTATAATCCGCCCTTTATTTTTCACTGGAATCAGCAATGTCAGAGCAAAACACCAATCAGCAGTGGGGTGGGCGCTTCAGCGAAGCCACCGACGAGTTCGTACAGCAGTTTACCGCCTCAGTGGATTTCGACCAAAAAATGGCAGAGCAGGACATTAACGGCTCCATCGCCCATGCCACTATGTTGAGCCAAGTAGGTGTTCTGACAGAAGAAGAAAAGGATCAAATCATTCAGGGCCTTGAGGAGATTCGCCTGGAGATTCGCAACGGGGAGTTTAAGTGGTCGGTGGCGCTGGAAGACGTGCACATGAACATCGAAGCACGCTTGACCGACAAGATCGGCATTACCGGCAAGAAGTTACACACAGGCCGCTCTCGCAACGATCAGGTTGCCACCGATATTCGCCTGTACCTGCGTGACGCCATTGATGTGATCCTCAGTGAAATGGCCCGCTTGCAAACCGGGTTAACGGATTTAGCCGAGCGCGAAGCGGATACCATTATGCCCGGCTTCACTCACCTACAAACCGCTCAGCCAGTGACCTTTGGCCACCACATTATGGCCTGGAACGAAATGTTGTTCCGTGATTACGAGCGCATGCAAGACTGCCGCAAGCGCGTAAACCGTATGCCCTTGGGTTCTGCTGCATTGGCCGGTACCACCTACCCTATTGACCGCACCATCACCGCCAAACTGTTGGGCTTTGATGGTATTTGCGAGAACTCATTAGATGGCGTTAGCGATCGTGACTTTGCCATTGAGTTTTGCGCGGCCTCTTCCCTGGTCATGACGCATTTATCCCGTTTCTCGGAAGAGTTGGTGCTATGGGCATCGGCGCAATTTGATTTTGTGGATCTGCCTGACCGTTTCTGCACAGGCTCTTCCATAATGCCGCAAAAGAAGAACCCCGATGTGCCAGAACTGGTACGTGGCAAAACTGGCCGTGTAACTGGCCATTTGATTTCATTGTTAACCCTGATGAAGTCCCAATGTTTGGCTTACAACAAAGACAACCAGGAAGACAAAGAGCCACTGTTTGACACGGTTGAAACTGTACTGAATTCATTACGTGCCTATGCCGACATGATGCCTGCGCTGCAAGTGAAAAAAGAGAACATGCGCGAAGCGGCATTACGTGGCTTTTCTACCGCTACTGACCTAGCTGATTATTTAGTGAAGAAAGGCGTAGCGTTTCGTGATTCCCATGAAATTGTGGGCAAAGCCGTGGGCTACGGCCTGGCACAGAAAAAAGATCTTGCTGAAATGAGCCTGCAGGAATTGCAGCAGTTTAGCGATATCATCACCAACGACGTGTTTGATGTTTTAACATTGGAAGGATCGGTGAATGCCAGAAACCATTTAGGCGGCACAGCACCAGAGCAAGTGCGTGCAGCGGTGGTTCGAGCCCGAGACCGAATGAACGAAAGATAAAATCAACCCCATCGGCAATGCTCGCAGTGTTCGATTACTAAACCCCTTTAGGACATTCATTAATCGAACGCTGCGATTTATGTAGCACACTTCCCCACCAGAAACCGAAATAATACCAAACAACGCTTTCCGCATAGACAAACCCACGCCTACAACTAATGTTATCACTGGATAGCTTAATTGGGAGCCGAGCATGGAAAGCTCAATCATCAACGAAGCCGTTATTATTTTTGCATTGGATGCAGTGCTGTGTTTTGGGTTATTCACCTTGTGGATATTACCAAAATTTAACGACTGGCCTCCCGAAGACAAAAACAAATTCAACGGCAAACCTAGAGACTACATTCACGATAGCGTATTCCGACCTTATGCCGAGTTCTATTTTTTTATCTATGTGATCATAGCCTTTGCTGTCACTCAGATCTCGAAACTTCGCGCGGCATTCACGGAAATAAACTTAGAAAGTCTTTTTAACGATGGCATTGTCACAACACTGATAACCACACTGCTACAACTTCCCATGTTATTTCCCTACCTTTTGCTGTTAGTTGTTCTCGCTAACATGATTATCCCCCTTTCTAGAACAGATCAACGCGGACGTAGTGCTCTACTCAAAGCGGCAAGAATCCCAAAAGAAGCCCTAAGCCTAATGGAGCAGATTCAACAAGGTTTAAATAACTTTGATCTGAAAGATAATTTATTGCAAAACACATTCAACGGGCTAGAAAACGATGGCGATGGGGAGTTTTGGCAATCGATCAGAACAAACGATGCCCAAACCAATTCCAAATATGCCTGTGGGCAGAATTTAGTTAAATGTTTTTATTTAGTAGAACTTAACCGCAACCTGACATCCGATTATCCCTACGCCGAGGATATCAACCATTGGGATCGAAGACTCAAAGAAATCGCATCCGTACTGCCTAATCTTGACGAGCAGAAACAAGCCAGCACGATTCAAAGCTACAACCTAGAGCTTGAAGAAATCACAAAAAATCTTAACGAAATGCTCGCTAGAAGTCACATAAAAATCTACGCCGATGAAAATGAGCGTAAAAGCCTTCTCAGCAAGAAAGGGTTTCCTTTCAAATTCGTAGACTGCAAAGACTTGCATTTAAGAGAGCCCGCCCTTTGGATGATGTCCAGCGCGCTAATAGTGTGCGTCTTAAGTGTAGTTATCTTTCTCGCTCTATTTGATGGACTGGCCATTAAACCACCTGGTGACAGCAAGGCTTGGTTCGAATTTACTCGAATTGTGGGTTGGTCTATAGGAGGAAGCGTCTCATATATTGTGGCCGTAATGATGGGCTTATTCATAAATGAAGCCCTTGTAAAACAAAACGGAGAAAAGAGTATTGCCACCTATTTATTTGCATTTATTTTAGCAACACTGGGGTCACTCATTTTCTTCAGCATCGCCCGCGAAAATTTTAAAGCACCACATATTTGGCTGGCGGTAAATTTCGGATTACTTGCAATTGCAGTGGTTGCAAGCCGAGGCAAAAATTTAACGACACGCACCCAAGTACGAAGCACAGCCCTGCTTATTGCTTTAGTTTATGGCTTGGCTTCGGGTTTACTTCAAATTGCCATTCGGGTTTCATTTGCAGCCCACCATATGAACGTTAGTATCTTGGACGTACCATTTAGCGAATTAAGCCTCACATCCTTCTTCATGTTTGGCTTTCTTAGGGGGCTAGCCATTGCATTCCTAGTATCGTGCATTTTATTGGAATTTGAGTGCCGCTATAACCAACATTCACGCCGCACCAAACCGCGCGTATCGTTTGATGACATCATTGAAAGCAAGCTAGGAGGACAGCCCCATACAGTAATGGTAAAAAACCTGTCTGAAAACGGTGCCCTGCTCAGACTTTCCAAAGGTGTAAAAACAGCAAAAGGCGATCACGTGCAACTGGACTTTCCTTTTGGGGAAGTTCACGGTCAGATACTTGATGTGCAAGGTCGTGAGGTAAGAGTTGGATTCAAACCCATTAAAACGGCGACAGAAACACTTCATCAGTATGTACAGCGTAAAATGGGGATTACTGCAGATCTCGCTCAAGAAGTGCCTGGTTAACAGGCAAAGAATGTACACTAAAGTTTTTCCAGTTTTGGCCGATAGACTATAAACAGTTTATTTGTCAGGCTCTTAAAATGGAAACATCTGCCCTAGCAAATTTGGCAACCGATATGTCTAACGTCCGCACACAACAGACGGCAGAACTGGCGGTACTGAAAAAAGCCATTGATTTGCAAGCAGAAGGTGCGCTGCAATTACTGCAAGCACTCCCACCGCTGCCAGCGGTATCATCCACCGGCGGCGTTGCCGGACAGGTTATTAACGTAAAAGCCTAATCCATTTTTATTACGCCACATTACGATTTCGCTTCGCCGCTCTCCGCGCCAACAGCTTCTCTTCAATTTCACGCAACTTTTCAATGGTAATCAAATGAGGGCCATGCACACCCAGCATTAAAAAATACACGCTAGGGTTATAGCGCAATGGCCTTGGCACCAACCGAGTATACCAGCGCAATCGCTGACACAACTTATCAAAACTGGCCTGATCTTTTTCGGTCCATGGAATATGAAATCTCTCCCGATATAACGGGTGCAACCCTGCAACGGAAGATAACTTCATAACAGGATAAACATATTTACGATGAAAACGATCTAACCATGGCTGTGCGGATTTGAGTCTTTTTAAACGCGCCGGATACTCGATACCCTTATGCAATAAAAAATCCACCGTTTCATTGTAGGTCATGGTATTTAGAATCAGGTGTTCGTAATTCTTGGTAAAGGTTTTAAGGTCCGGATCAATATCCTTGCGGGGAATGCCCAGCAATAAGCAAAGCTGCACATATTCCTCATAGACAGTTTCCTCCTCATCTACCGAAAGCGGTTTACCTAGGGCTTCTCGAATACGTATAACCCCATCTAAAAAGGTATCGGGCACGATGCGAAAGGTTTTGGGGTTCAAAGCGAAGTATTTTGAGCCATCATCCAAAGTACCTTTAATATGCTTATGCAACTCACGTAGATCTTTCGATTCCTGCGCCGCCACATCACCACCATCATATAAAAACCGGATCATCGACCAATTTGTACGTCGCCCTCGGCCCTGCGGATCTCTTTTATACAATCCGTACCGATTCACAGCTGTTCCCACTGCCGGCAGCGCCGATTGCATAGTGGCAATGGGAAACATGAGAGGAAGCGCCGCCAAGTCCGTGAGGGTATCCCACATGATTGAGCCACGCCCTGGCGCACGTCCGGGTTCTTTTATTTGCTGAATTTTGTCGGTTGAATTATCCATTAGATAGCCCTTTAAATTGCCCTGTGACGAATTGTTGTTTTTGTCTCACTATAAACCAATTCAATTATTACTCAGTGCAATTACTGGCAAAACAGGACAGCAATGCGCATTTCAATCGCTGTCATTGGTTATTAATTCAACCCTTGATATTTGACAGACAACAACGGATGATTTCCGTAAAGAAATTAAAGGACGGTTTTATGGGCGCTTTTCTAAAGATTTTCAGCTTGTTTGCTATTTTGTCACTATCCGCCTGCGCTACTGGTTACAAGGTAGCCACCGATTACGACGATACGTTTAAATTTGATGACAAAAAGACCTATGCCTTGATTCAACCTCAAGATATCGAAACTGCCCGCAACGACTTGTTAAAAAACCGTATTGAAACGGCGCTAAAACGTGAGCTCGCCGCCAAAGGGTTAAGTGAAGCAGCAAAGGAAAGCGCAGACATATGGGTGAGCTACTTCGCCACCACCGAAAGCCAACAAGATATTCGAACCTACCAACGTTACAATCATTTTTATGGTTACGCACGTTGCTATCGCTGTGTGTATCCTGCACCCGTTATTACAACCGATGTACAAGTGGTGAATTACACTGAAGGCACGTTAATGATTGATGTGATTAACCCTAAAAATAGCCAATTAAAATGGCGTGGCTCCACCCGCAGCCGCACCACCACGTCTCATGCAGACAGCATGACCGTAGAAGAGAGAACAGAGAAAGTGAATGCTGCCGTGTCAGCGATTATGGCAGAGTATCCGCCACAATTGCTGGGTGATTAATGTTATCGGATGACTTTTTTCGGTACTTCGATC
>JBFKSL010000073.1:0-11976 GCA_041626995.1 Ketobacter sp.
GAACAAGCAGTGAATAGCACTATCAAAGTATTTAAAGGCTCAAGCAAGCAAAGCAATATAGAAGTGGAATACGTTAATAAAAATCGCTTTAGCACCCATGAAGAAAGCGCTGATCAAACCATTCAGGTGCTGGAAGGCGAACAAGGCGTGCTTGAACTAGGAAAAGATTATCCTACCACTCAACTGGTCTACCTCAACCCGCTACAAAGCGGCGTGAGTAAAACCTATCGCAATGTTGGCAACCAGCTTTATGTTACGCCCATGCGCGTGAAAGATCGCATCCGTTTGGAAATTCGATCCACAAACTCAAAGTTAAAGCGCGGTGCAAACGATCAAATTGAAAAAGTGGAAGCACAAACGGTGTTAGTGGTAGACCCGGGAGAATGGGTGCCCATTGCATCTACGCAGCAACAAACTGGGCAAACAGGCAAACAAATCACCATGTCTACACGGCAGAATTCCAGCCAAAATATGAGCCTGCAAATACGTGCGCATTTTCAGGATTGATTACGTAATTTATAGGAAGGGTAACATTTGTTCGCTGACTGGCCAGTCTCCCAGGAAAGCATTTGACAGCGTTTCCACGAGATAGCATCATCCCAGCCCCGAATTTAAACCCAATGTATTTTAGCCATTTCCGGCAGTTCACTAGAGGCAGAAAAGATGACAGAACGCACCCAAATCGGTGGTTTAGAAATCGCTACCAATCTATATGACCTGGTTGCCAACGAGATCGCACCGGGCACCGGCGTCGAACCGGATCAGTTTTGGGCAGAACTGGAAAAGATTCTTGCGGATTTGGCTCCCAAAAACAAAGCTTTAGTAGAGAAACGCGAAGAGATTCAGGCCAAGATCGACCAGTGGCACCGCGAACACCAAGGTAGTGCATTTAACCAGGAAGAATATAAAAGCTTTCTAACTCAGATAGGCTATCTGCTACCTGAAGGCGATCCATTCACAGTTTCCACCAGCAACGTTGATCCTGAAATTGCCGAGATCGCAGGGCCTCAGTTGGTTGTACCAGTAATGAACGCTCGCTATGCATTGAATGCCGCTAATGCTCGCTGGGGAAGCTTGTACGATGCATTGTATGGCACCAACGTGATTTCTGAAGAAGATGGCGCTGAGAAAGGCAAGGGCTACAACCCTGCTCGCGGAAACAAGGTAATTGCATATGCTCGTGGCTTTTTGGATGAAGCAGCGCCTTTAGCCGCTGGCAGTCATGTCGATTCCACTTCTTACTTTATTAAGAACCAAGAACTGGTTGTTGCGCTAAAAGACGGTTCTGAAACCGGCTTGGCACAGCCTGAAAAGTTTGTTGGTTATAAAGGTTCTGAATTAGAGCCTTATTCCATTCTGCTAAAAAATAATGGCCTGCACGCTGAAATTCAAATCGATCGTAATGGCGCCATCGGCAAAGACGATGCTGCTGGTGTAAACGATGTATGCCTGGAATCGGCAATCACCACCATTCAAGATTGCGAAGACTCCGTCGCAGCGGTAGATGCCGACGACAAGTGCGTTGTTTACAGCAACTGGCTAGGCCTGATGAAAGGCAACCTGCAAGAGTCTTTCGATAAGGGTGGCAAACAACTCACTCGCGTCATGAATCCAGACCGCGAATTTACCGCGAAAGATGGAGGCAAGCTGGTTTTACCTGGCCGCTCCACTCTGCTGGTACGTAACGTAGGCCACCTGATGACCAACGAAGCGGTTCTATATAAGGGCGAAGAAATTCCAGAAGGCATTCTGGATGGCATGGTGACATCCTTAATCGCCAAGCATGACCTACTTGGCACTGGCCCATACAAAAACTCCCGTGAGGGCAGCGTGTATATAGTAAAACCTAAAATGCACGGCCCTGCGGAGGTAGCGTTTGCGGTTGAATTGTTTGGGCGCATTGAACAAGCCCTGGGCTTAGAGAAAAACACTCTGAAAATCGGCATTATGGATGAAGAACGCCGCACTACCATTAACCTGAAAGCGTGTATCCGTCAGGCTCGTGAGCGTGTAATCTTCATCAACACTGGTTTCCTAGATCGTACCGGTGATGAAATCCATACTTCGATGGAAGCTGGCCCTATCATCCGAAAAACAGCGATGAAACAGCAAGCCTGGATCAACGCCTACGAAGACTGGAACGTAGACATTGGCCTTGAGTGTGGCTTAAAAGGTAAAGCCCAAATCGGTAAAGGCATGTGGGCCATGCCCGATGAAATGGCTGCCATGATGGTAGCCAAAATCGGCCACCCTCAAGCGGGTGCAAGTTGTGCCTGGGTTCCCTCTCCTACTGCTGCCACCCTGCACGTAATGCATTACCACAAAGTGAACGTAGCTAGTGTTCAAGAGCAATTGGCTAACCGAGAGCGTGCTGCTTTAGATGACATTCTGACCATTCCTTTAATGCAAGATGCTTCCAGCTTAACTGCTGAAGAGATCCAAAATGAACTGGATAACAATGCGCAAGGTATATTGGGGTATGTTGTACGCTGGATCGACCAAGGTGTGGGCTGTTCTAAGGTGCCTGACATCAATGATGTAGGTTTGATGGAAGACCGCGCCACCCTGCGTATCTCCAGCCAGCACATTGCTAATTGGTTACGTCACGGCATTTGCACCGAAGAGCAAGTGATGGAAACCATGAAGCGCATGGCTGCGGTGGTTGACCGCCAAAATGCTGGTGACCCAGCCTATCGCAATATGGCTCCAGAATGTGACGGTGTGGCTTTCCAGGCGGCCTGCGAGCTGGTGATTGAAGGTTGCAAGCAACCTAGCGGCTACACCGAACCAGTTCTACATCGTCGCCGTCGCGAAGCCAAAGCGAAGCAGGGCTGTTAAGTTTCTTTAGTTACAAGTTTTCCCATAAAAGCCTGGCCACTGCCAGGCTTTTCCTTTTGAATTAATAAGTTACCAAACATTTTTAAATAGATATTTCTAATTAGTGCTTGAAAAATGTACTAATCTAAGGCATTACTATTACAAGCCTTCGCTTTACTGACGTATATGGGAATTCTGGGTATCAGGGCAGGATCTGTGAGATATCCAACCAGTATTTTGATTGGCGATACCAGCAAGATCTTAAAGTAAAAATATAAGAAGTTTGAGATTAAGGTATGTCGAGTCGAGTTCCCAACGTTCAACCCAAGAAACTTACGCCATTTTTAGGTAGCGGTGAGCTGATTGATCGCTCCCATTTGCTGCAGCTTTTAACAGCGCACAAAGGGAGAAAATGCAGTGTCATCCAAGCACCCATGGGTAGCGGAAAAACTGTTCTTTTAAGTCAATTCTATAAAGAGCAAACCACTACACGACCCACCGCCTGGTTATCCCTGGATAAAGACGACGTGGAGCCAGCACGATTTTTTCTACATTTATCCCAAGCCATTCAAAAGGCAATCCCCGAGTTTAACCGCCAAGTAATTTACCAAACAGACCACGCTGCCCCTTCTCAAAGCCGCATTTTAACCAGGCTTTTTATGGATGGATTAAACAGCCTATCGGTAGCTCCTATTGTCATAATCGACAATCTGCATTTTCTGCAGAACAGCCCTTGGCGTGACACCCTCGTACAACTAATAGAAGAGAGCCAACATTGTTATTGGCTACTGGCCGATCGAAACCAAAACACACTAAACACTGGATCCTGGAAAAACAACCCGGCCTATTTTTTTATCGATCAGAACCAATTGTATTTCAACGAACAGGAATTACGGGATTTTCTGCAAAGGACTAATACTGATAGTGACATAGAACCTTTCTGCAATCTAATTCAACGCTATACCCAGGGGTGGCCTGCAGGCATTAAATTAGGGCAGCTTTATCTAAACAATGTGGGTTCAACTTTCACTATCGATAACAACGTAAATGGGATGCAACTGTTCCGGGAGATTGCCAACAAAGTAATTGATAGTCTCCCAGAAGAAACGCAATATTTTTTAGTAAATACCTGCTTTTTGGATCATTTCAACCTAGACCTTTGTAGCTCAGTCATTTGTAGATCCAATTGTGAAAGCATCCTATCTGAACTTGAAGACACTGCATTTTTTATTGAAAAAGCCAGCAACGAAGACCTGTGTTATCAATACCACCCCTATATCCGAAAGCTTCTGCAAGAACGCTTCCAAACCCAAAACAGCGATTTTAATAATAGGCTTATCTCCAAAGCCAGCCTCTGGTTAACGGAAAACAATTACCGAGAGCTAGCCTGCAAAACGGCTGAACAACATAGTGTTAACAGCTACTTTACTGAATACCTTCGCCAATGCTTCGTTCATTGGCTTAGGCAGGGACAAGTAAAGTCTATTTTTAATTGGTTTCACGAACATCAAGACTCTCAATTATTGGATGTGGAAGAAATTAAGATATCCTGGTGTTGGGCTCTGACTCTTTCGGGTGATATAAATGCGGCAGAACAAGCTCTTCAGCAACATTTCCCAACGGAGATCACGGAAGGCAGCGCGTTGGTTGCCAATACCCAAGTATTACTAGCAACGATCAGGCTGTTTAAAAATGAAATCTCCAATGAAACAAAAGCGTTGTTAAATGAACTGTATAAACAAGCCTACGTATCCAATGAGATTAGAGCATCCATTAATAACGTCTTTGCTCAGCACTACACCAATATTGGCGATTTTGTATTAGCTCAGGAATATGCAGAAAAAGCTTACCGCATTTCTGAACAACAGGATAATGTATTTACCTTAGCTATTACCGTTTATATCAAAGTGCGTTTGCTTTACTTGAATAACGACATTCACCAAGCCTTAGCAGAATGCGAACACCACCTAACCAGCAATCAGTTTCAATCGCAGCCAGTGGTTCAGTCGTTATTAGGTAGCCTTAAAGTATATCTTCACTATATCTCGGATAACCCACCGCATACGCAACACCTTAGTTATCAACTTCTTTCTCATTGCGAACCTGGTCTCAGCATTGATCTGCAATATTATTTATATACACCCATTTTAAGAACTCAAATTAGAGAAGGAAATTTACAAGCAGCGGTGGAAATGCTCGAGTTTTTAGAGGCGACAGCAAGGTCCAGTGGGTCACACCTCTACATTGCTGAAGTGCTATATGAAAAAATTCGCTTTGCAATCATCACCGACAACCAATCCAAACTTGAAGAATTGCAGGTGGAATTTAATATACTCGACTACGCCAACCAATATTTAACCGATAAATCACAACCCTGGGCGACACGAGAAAGATACATCAAATCTGCAATCATTCTGCTCATTAGCAAAAAGCAATATGATCAAGCCAGCAAACTCGCCTTTGAATTGCTTTCTTTAAATGTTGAACAAGGCTATCCAATATCCCATCTACCTATTAGCGCGCTACATGCGTGGTTAAATTTCTGTCAGGGCCAACGCAACATGGCCTTCACCCGGGTTAATGCCATACTAGATCAGGCAGAACCATCCGGTTTACTGTTGGGGTTATTTGATGATATTCCTAACGTTGCTGAGATGTTGAATCAAGCCATTGCAGAAAATCAGATACTCAACCCCACACATCTTGAGAAATTGCTGCAAGTTGGGTTTGGCGAATAACGCGAGCTATGTTTCCCTCGCCGCGTCCTCATCAGCAATGCGCTCGGCTGCGTAGATAATTAAGCGCCGCAACCATTGATGTCCAGCGTTGGGGTGAAGCAGTGGACTCCAGGCCATTTTGAGTTCGAACTCAGGAATATAAAAAGGTGGGTCCAATGTGATTAGCATTGGATTCTCCGCCTGCATTTTTGCGATTTTCGTAGGCAGTGTCGCCACCAAATCGTTATTTTGAGCAAGCAAGCCCGGCATTTGGTAATGACGGGTAAAGATCGATATATGCCGTTTGCGCCCAATTCTTTGCAAAGCCTGATCAACCCAGCCCAGGCCACTGGATTTTTCAGGATTTACCCCTACCCCTACCCCCATCCCTGTTTTGCTTACCCAGATATGTTGCGCATTCAAGTAAGCCTTAAGATTAAAATTCTGCGCCACTGGATTGTTGCGATTAACCAGGCAGGAAAAGCTATCCTTCCACACGGTTATCTGGTGAAAAGATTGGGGAATGTCATTGAAACGGTTAATGGCCATGTCGACCCGGCCTTGCTCCATATCCTGAAAGCTCACGTCGCTGGGCGTTAATAAGTCCAGAATTAGATTGGGCGCCTCACTACGGATATGCTTGATGATTGCGGGTAACAATGTAGCTTCGGCATAATCACTCACCATAATGCGAAACACACGCTTCGTGGTGAGCGGTTTAAATTCCTGCTTAGGTTCTAACAGATATTGCGTTTCTGCTAGTATCTCACGCACCCTAGGTTGAAGCTCTAACGCCCTTTCTGTGGGCTTCATACCCTCGCTGGAGCGAATCAACAAGGGGTCGTTAAATAGATGCCTTAAACGTTTTAAGCCGTTACTCATTGCTGGCTGCGTGATACCTAGCTGTTCCGCAGCACGGGTGACATTTAACTCCCGTAGAAGAACATCTAAATAAACCAACAGGTTAAGATCAACCCTTCCTACATTCACAGCATTAATACCAACTAATTAATCATAACTTTACTGAATTATGACAAATTCATGCTGCACTGTCAGCTTTTAAGCAAAGAACCACAACGCCAGGATAATAGCACTGACCATCCCCACCAAATCACACAACAGGCCACACCAAAGGGCATAGCGAATACGACTAATACCCACCACGCCAAAATAAACCGTGAGCACGTAAAACGTGGTTTCGGTAGAGCCTTGCGTTACTGCTGCCAGTTTAGCTGCAAAAGAATCCACACCATGGGTATTCATTACCTCCAACATTAATGCCCGAGCACCGCTGCCACTGAACGGCTTCATGAAAGCTACCGGCAACGCTTCTACCACTTGCCCAGCCAGCGCACCCAATCCCAACAATTGGCTTAAGGTACTTAAAAGATAATCTAACGCACCACTGGCTCGAAACACACCAATGGCCACCAGCATCGCCACTAAATAGGGAATTAAAGTAATGGCGGTTTGGAAACCTTCCTTTGCACCCTCCACAAACTCCTCATAAACGGCGATACCTTTAAACATTCCGCCGGACACAAAACCCACGATAACCAGCAGCAACAAACCATTGGCCAATAATTGCGATGTTTGAGATAGCTGCTCTGCCCCCATTAGGGAAAGCCAATAAATAAACGTTGTGATCAGAAGGACAAACCCCAACAAATAAGTCAGCACCACCGCGTCCCATTTGATTTTCTGCACCAACATAACCGTAACCAAACCAGCCAACGTTGAAGCAGCGGTTGCCAGCAATATGGGTATAAACACTTCCGTTGGATCAGCCGCGTTCATTTGCGCCCGATACATGAAAATCGTAACTGGAAGCAAGGTAACAGATGAGGTGTTTAATACTAAAAACAGAATCTGTGCGTTACTAGCTGTGGATTTGTTTGGGTTCAGGCTTTGCAATGCCTGCATTGCTTTTAACCCCAAGGGTGTTGCTGCATTATCCAGGCCCAGCATATTAGCCGCCAAATTCATGGTAACCGCGCCTTGAGCAGCATGACCGTTGGGCACTTCAGGCATTATTCGGTTAAAGAATGGTGCTAGTGCCCTACTTAATAGTTGGATGTAACCTGCTTTTTCGGCGATTCTGAACAAACCACTCCAAAGGGCTAACAAACCCACCAAGCCCAAAGCAATTTCAACCGAAAGTTTGGCCATATCGAAGGTGGATTGAACGACCTGTTGAAAGACTTGATGATCGCCACCAAGATATTGAGCCACACTGGCCAGTAACCCCAACAGGAAAAATCCACCCCAGATGTAGTTTAGCAACGGACGCTCCTTGTTATTTTAATTGTTAGAGAATTAGTAATATGTTCGAAAGTAGTAAGAGTGTGCTTAATGTCTAGTTGAGCCTCGCCACTTGGCCTTCGGCTGCCCTGCGCTTCTCGAATGAACTGGGCGGCGGGGCAACTCGCCCTTTGGGCTCAAACACTCCCCGCCTTAACCCCAGTTAATTCTGCGATGCTCGGCTGCGTAAAGAGGCTCAACTAGACATTAACCACACTCTCAGGATTCTAAGAACGTAATTTACGACAAATTCACCACATCAACCAACTGCACCCCTCCCGGCCCGGTACGCCCTGACACAGTTTGCTCATCTGCATATTCGTATGGCTTGCGCTCGCCGCTGCGATCAATAGTAAGCGACTCGAAATCAAATAGGTTCTTATCTGCCAACTGCGAAGTTTTTATATTCTGCATAGATGAAAATATATGCTCAATGCGACCTGGTTGCTGACGATCCCATTGTTGCAGCATTTGTTTGATATTTTGGCGCTGAAGATTTTCCTGAGAACCACACAGGTTGCATGGAATAATTGGAAATTGTTTAAAATCTGAAAACTCGATGATGTCTTTCTCACGACAATAGGCCAGCGGGCGAATCACCACATTACGTTTATCATCGGACAACAATTTGGGAGGCATGGCCGACAAACGTGAACCGTAAAACATATTCAAGAACAGAGTTTCTACTATGTCGTCGCGGTGATGGCCCAAAGCGATCTTGGTGGCATTAATGTCTTCAGCAAAGGAATACAAAGTGCCACGACGTAAACGCGAACACAAACCGCAGGTAGTCGCACCCTCTGGCACTTTTTGTTTCACCACCGAGTAGGTATCACGATTAACGATGTAGTACTCAATACCCAGACTATCCAAATACTCTGGCAGCACATGCTCAGGAAAACCGGGCTGTTTCTGATCCATGTTCACAGCAACAAGTTCAAAGGAAATGGGGGCGCTCTTTTGCAGGTTCATTAGAATATCTAACATGGTGTAAGAATCCTTCCCACCGGATAAACACACCATCACCCGATCGCCCTCTTCGATCATATTGTAATCCACAATGGCGTTACCCACTTCCCTGCGCAGCTTCTTCTGTAACTTGTTGAAGCGAGTCTTTCGCTTCTTTTCGAGATCTGGGGAGGGAGATTCGGAGACTTGATTCACTTCTGACATACCAATACGCAACCTGGTTGAACTACCTAAATCAGTTAACCCCTGTATGGGGGTTGCCTAGTTTACCACTATTAGTTGAGCCGATTTATTTTTGCGCGTATTCTGCACAATAGTCATAATAAATGCACAATAAAAAGCGATAACAAGCACTTTAATAACAATTCATATTTATGCACAGTGCCCGTTGCACGAAGCCAAATGGAAAGCCGGGAGTTAACACCTCATGATCCACCGTCGTAGATTTCTTGCCTATGTGGCTGCCAGCATGGCCACACCCTATGTTGTTAGCATTACCTCAGGTAGTGCAAAAGCCAGCTTAATCGGTTCTGATACTCTGCTACAAACCGATTCCGAGCGGGTGTTTAGCTTATCCGTAGCATCCGGAGACCCCAGCCCAAGCGGGGTAGTGTTATGGACCAGAATCGACCCCAGCGCCCACCGCCCGGAGCAACAACTCATTGTGCAAGTGGCCCATGATGCGGATTTTCAACAGCTGGCGTTTGAAAGTCTGGTGCAACCGGACAATATCAGTGCAAACCGCGATTATACGGTATCTCTGGATCTAGATGGCCATTTGCAGCCCTCCATTCGCTATTACTACCGTTTTATCTACGATAATACCGTAAGCCATACCGGTCGGTGCCGCACTGCTCCAGAATATGGTGCTGATATAGACCATTTAAAATTGGGGCTGCTTACCTGCCAGGATTACACCAACGGATACTATGGCGCTCTGGCGCAAGTGGCGGACGACGATTCTTTGGACTTCGTTATCCACTTAGGGGACTTTATTTACGAAACGGCTGGCGACCCCCGCTTTCAGAGCCTGCCCTTTGATGATCGCCGCATCATTCTGCCCAGCGAAGGCTTGGTGGCTTTGGATCTAGAAGACTATCGCCACCTATATAGAACCTACCGTTCCGACCCCAATCTTATTCGGGCAATGGAACAACACACCTTTATCGTAACCCGTGACGACCACGAAACCGCTAATGACGCGTATTGGGACTACGAGCGCCACACTTTAGGCGCCCCAGATCACCCCTTCACGCTTGAAGAGCAATACGGCAATGACCCTGAATTGCTAAACCAGCTTATGTTGGATTCCCAACAAGCCTGGCTTGAATACATACCTGCAAGGGTTCAAGTGAACCTGGATACTACCGACCCTCATCAGTACTTGAAATACTATCGGCGTGTGCAGCTGGGTAATCTGGTGGACCTGTTTATGTTGGATGGGCGTACCTATCGCACGGCTCATGCCTGTGGCGAAGGTGACTTTTTTGAACGCTACGTTCCTGTGGGCTGCACTAACTGGCAAAGCGATCAACAGACACTTTTGGGTGGCGATCAACGCGACTGGCTGCTTAATGGTTTGATTGGATCATCGGCACGTTGGAAATTACTGGGCAATCAAACTTACATGGGATGTCTGGGTATTCGCCTTTCCAATGGTAAGCTACCCATTAACGTGGATGCCTGGGATGGTTTCGATTACGAGCGCAACCTGATTAATAACGAAGTGGCACTGAACCAGGTGGAAAATTTTGTGGTCGTTACCGGTGATCTGCACACTTATATTGCTTCGCACATCAAGAAAGACTACGACAAGCGCTCCATCTTTGATTTTAATAACTTTATCGGCGTGGAATTTATGACGCCTTCTGTAACTTCGGCCGGTTTATTCGATATGATTGGCGCTGCCACTCCTGAAGGTGAGCAGCAACTATTAGCGCAGGCGGTTACCAATACTGCCGTACGTCTAACCAATCCTCACATCCGCTATTTTAATACCACTCAAAATGGCTATTCCACCATTGAGTTCAATCATAAACATTGTGATTGGAAGGCTTATATTGTGGATAAGAATTTAAATGATAATACGCAGGCGAAAAAGTTAATTCGCCATTATCGTAAGTATACTACTTTCCCTTGGTTGATCACCCAGGCGGCGCTGATTCATTAGATCGGGCAGCGCCTGTTGTAGAGCTGCCCTTTACTTAAAACGTTGTTATTTAAGCTCGCTAGAAGACTTACCCAACACATTACGCGCAACAATCAACTGTTGAATTTGTTGCGTTCCTTCAAAAATATCCAATATCTTCGAATCGCGAGCAAATTTCTCTAACAATTGGCATTCGCTGTAACCAAGCGAACCGCAAAGTTCAACGCACTTCAACGTTATTTTATTACCTACCCTGCCCGCCTTAGCCTTACACATGGACGCTTCTTTCGAGTTGGGTTGCTTGTTATCTGCCATCCACGCTGCCTTTAAAATCAACAAGCGCGCGGCTTCCAACTCAGCTTCCATACGATAGATTTCAGCCTGCATGGCGGTAGAGTTTTTTGCCGATTTATCGTAATTAAGCTCTAAACCCTCTTTCGCTAAAATCTCTTTGGTGATTTCCAAAGCTCCGCGAGCAACACCATAAGCCATAGCACCCACCGGAGGACGGGTGTTATCAAACGTTTGCATAACACCACCAAACGCTTTCTTACGGGCTTCAGCTGTGTCGGCAATTTCAGCTGACCCTAATATATTATCCTTGGGAATTCGGCAATTATTAAAAACGATGGCAGCGGTATCAGATACTCGCAACCCCATTTTATCTTCGCAGCGCACCACATCCATACCAGGCGTGCCTTTCTCCACCACGAAAGATTTTATGGCTGCCTTACCTTTGGTTTTATCCAGGGTAGCCCAAACCACAACCGCATCTCCGCGCTTGGCTGCAGTGGCAAAAATCTTCTCCCCATTTAACACCCACTCGTCGCCATCCAATACTGCTGAGGTCTGAACATTGGCAGAATCAGAACCGCAACCCGGTTCCGTAATAGCCATGGCACAATGCAATTTACCAAAGCGTTTTTTCTGCTCAGGTGTGCCCACTGCTTGAATAGCAGCGTTACCCAAACCCATGCCAGGAATGGATAGCATCAAACCGATACAACCCCATGCCATTTCACC
>JBFKSL010000074.1:0-11891 GCA_041626995.1 Ketobacter sp.
GCTGGCAAATTGAGCATGCTCGCTTGAAAGGGCTGTTCGATTTATCTCCTATAGGCATTGCTCTTAACGACTTTGACAGTGGAAACTTTATTGAAATCAATGATGCCTTACATAAGCCAGCGGGATACCTGAAAGATGAATTTTGCAAATTGAGTTATTGGGACTTGACCCCACCAGAATATGAGGAACAAGAAGCAATTCAGCTTGAGAGTTTGAAGACCAAAGGGCGGTATGGCCCCTACGAAAAGGAGTACATACGTAAAAATGGATCACGCTATCCAGTTCGACTAAATGGAATCATGATCAAAGACCACAAAGGTAAGCAGTATATATGGTCTATTGTAGAAGATATTTCTCAGCAAAGAGCGGCAGAAAAACAACTAGCCAGGCAACAGCAATTGCTAGAAGAAATGAGCCACCAAGCTCGCATTGGAGCATGGGAGCTGAATTTAGAAAAGCAACGGCTTATCTGGTCTCCCATTACAAAAAAAATTCACGAAGTAAGTCAAAAATTCATACCGGAGCCAGATCAATTCCTTCAATATTACAAATCAGGCAACAACCAAATCGCTCTTGAAGGCGCGGTTAAAAAGTGTATCGATACAGGCACCCCTTGGGATCTCGAACTTCAGCTGATCACAGCAAAAGGAAATACAGTTTGGGTTGCGACCAAAGGCAGCGCTGAATTTAAAGATGGAAAATGTGTGAGACTATTCGGATCACTTCAAGATATAAATGACCGGAAACAAGCCGAACAAGTCCTGAGCAACACATATAAAGAGCTGATTAATGCCAAGGAAGCCGCTGAGGCTGCCGACAAGGCAAAGAGTGATTTTCTTGCCACCATGAGCCATGAAATTCGCACCCCTATGAATGGCGTTCTTGGCATGTTAAGCCTGTTAGAAAAGACTCAACTGGATTCCTCGCAAACCCGTCGCCTTTCTATTGCAAAAAGCAGCGCGCAAACCTTATTAGTATTAATCAATGAAATTTTGGATTTTTCCAAAGTAGATGCAGGCAAACTGGACCTTGAAATTATCGATTTTGATTTAAGAAGCATGCTGGGGGACTTTAGTGAATCCATGGCCATGAGAGCCCATGAAAAAAATATTGAGCTTATTCTGGATGTTTCCGGTGTTGAACAAAGCATGGTAAGAGGCGACCCAGGAAGACTTCGACAAATATTCACCAATCTAGTGGGTAACGCCATTAAATTCACACAAAAAGGCGAAATACTGATCCGATGCAAATTGGAACAGAAGCTCGATAAGCTACAACTAAATGCATGGGTTGAAGATACCGGCATCGGTATTCCATCCGATAAATTAGACATGCTTTTCGACCCTTTTACACAAATTGATGCTAGTACCACTCGCCGCTACGGGGGCACGGGGTTAGGACTGGCAATCAGTAAAAAACTTTGCCAAAAAATGGCAGGTGATATCTCTGTTACCAGCATACCCAACCAGGGCAGCCAATTTTATTTTCATATACAACTGGAACCAAGTCAGCATTCGAAAGTTGTTTTACCAAAATCCGATATCAATAACGTGAAAATTTTAGTCGTGGATGATAACCAAACCAATCGCCACGTATTAAAAGATCAACTCTTATTATGGGGCGCAAGAGTGAGTGAAACCGATAATGGAGTTGAAGCATTACAGCTATGCCAAAAGGCGGCAAGCGCAGGAACACCATACGATATCGCCATTTTAGATATGACTATGCCCGAAATGGACGGTGCCGAGCTTGGTACGCGAATAAAAGGTGATCCCGAACTGCAGTCCATTCACTTGGTGATGATGACCAGTATGGGCCACCGCGGCGATGCCAAATTTTTCTCTGATCTTGGGTTTAGCGCTTACTTTCCCAAACCAGTTACCACAGACGATTTATTTACTGCCTTAGCTGTTTTATTCCATAACGAGCCATCACCTGATCAGGAACAGCCTATTCTCACACGCCATATTACTCGCTCGATGAAAACAGAAACACCACGCGCCCCACAGGAACCAGTTAGCCGCTGGCCCCAGCATACCAACATACTACTGGTAGAAGACAATGCCATTAACCTTGAAGTCACAAAAATGATGTTGTGTGATTTGGATCTGACCGCAGACACTGCTGAAAATGGTCTTGAGGCTTTAAAGAAGCTAAAAGAGGCAGAAAATTCCACCCCCTACACATTGATTCTAATGGATTGCCAAATGCCAGAAATGGATGGTTACACCGCCACCCGTGAGATTCGGCAAGGATCTGCCGGAGAAATACACGGCAAGGTTCCCATCATCGCTATGACAGCAAACGCCATGAAAGGTGACAAAGAAGCCTGCCTGGAATGCGGTATGAATGATTACATCAGTAAACCGGTTGACCCAGAAGAACTGGAAGCCAAACTCATCCAATGGCTAATACCAAACTCCCCATCTAAAATTCAAATCCAATAACCGTTTGCTAGCAGAATTTTTTTTTAGCACATGTTATCGTCATAATAATAATGTATACCACATGGATCATGCTTTCTTTAGGCTCAGACTATGGAATTGAAACTCGGTCAACAAAAATCCAAATTAGAAATCAACAATATCCACAAGCTGCAGCAAGATTTCAATCGCATTCGTGAAACAACGCTACAACTTACACAGGGCTTAACGGCGGAAGACATGCAGCTTCAATCCATGGAAGATGCCAGTCCAACCAAATGGCACCTGGCCCATACCACATGGTTTTTTGAAGAATTTATCCTGAAACAGCATATACCTGATTATAAAAGCCACCAAGAACAATACGGTTACTTATTCAACTCATATTACGAGGCCGTTGGTAACCGTCACCAACGGCCGCTGCGGGGCATGCTGTCCCGCCCGCCCCTGCCCGATGTCATCGAATATCGCAGAGTCATTAATCAAAAAATTCTTGAACTGATAAATTCGGAACCAAGCACGCTCTCAACCATCATAGACTTAGTAGAGCTGGGCCTACATCATGAAATGCAACACCAGGAATTACTGCAAACCGATATATTGCACGCTCTGTCCATCCATCCTTTTTTCCCCCAAGTAAAAAACCGATCAAGCAAACAAGCACACGGAGAATCTGCGGCTCTTCAATTTAAGTCATTTCAAGGAGGAATGATTGAAATAGGCTTAAGCGGTCATTCCTTCCACTATGACTGCGAAGGCCCCAGACACCAGTACTACCAACACCCCTTCGCGTTAAGCAAACGGTTAATTAACAATGGAGAGTGGCTGGAATTTATACAGGATAAGGGCTACAGAACAGCTACCCTCTGGCTGTCGGAAGGCTGGGCTTGCAACCAAAGAGAAAACTGGCAAGCCCCATTGTATTGGCACCAGCGGGACGGAAAATGGTTTCAATTTGGGCTGGACGGCCTACAACCTATTGATCTTACTGCTCCTGTTTGTCATATCAGTTATTTTGAAGCCGATGCTTTTGCAAGTTGGGCTGGCCACCGCCTACCTAAAGAGCAAGAGTGGGAGCTTGCATCGCAATCCCATCCCATGGAAGGCAATTTCTTAGAGCAACAACATTGGCGGCCCTTGCCCCCTCGATGGCAGGATCAGAGCACCATAGCTCAATTATATGGCGATGTTTGGGAATGGACGCAAAGCCCATTTACGCCCTACCCCGGCTTCAAAATTGCCGACGGCGCCATAGGCGAATACAATGGCAAATTCATGTGCGGACAGTTTGTGTTGCGGGGTGGCAGTTGTGCCACCCCGATTCAACAAATGCGCCCAAGCTACCGCAATTTCTTTTATCCCCATCAACGATGGCAGTACTCAGGTTTGCGCCTGGCAAAAGACCTTTAACCAAAACCGGGAAGGTACATGGAAGCACTACAACAACTTATAACCGAATCGAATTTTCAACAGCAGTTTCAGCAAGATGTGTTAAGAGGGTTAAGCCAATCACAAAAACAACTTCCCTCAAAGTATTTTTATGACAGCACTGGCTCAAAGCTATTCGATGATATCTGCGACCTGGAGGAGTATTACCCTTATCGAACCGAAATTTCTATGCTGCCGAAAATTTGCGACGACATAAACACTCTGCTCACAGAAAAGCATGACGTTGTAGAATTTGGCGCGGGTTCATTAGTTAAAATTCGGTTGTTGTTACAAGCCACCGAGCAGGTGAATTCCTATATACCTTTAGATATCGCCAGTGATCATTTACGTAAATCCTGCGAGATTCTAAAACAAGATTTTAAATCTCTTGAAATTCAGCCCGTGGTAGCCGACTTTACCCAAAAGGTCACCTTGAAAACCCGTTCTAATCACCCAAAGCTGGGGTTTTTCCCTGGCTCTACCATTGGCAACTTTACCCCAGAAGATGCCATTCTGTTTCTCAGCAATGCCCGAACAACCCTGGGTGACGATTCATTACTGCTTATTGGCGTAGACACCAAGAAAGCCCCAGCCATCTTGCATGATGCTTACAATGATAATGCTGGCATTACCGCCGCTTTCAATCAAAACATATTAAAGCGTATCAACCGGGAAATCAGCGGTAATTTTAATGTGGATCAGTTTCACCACTACGCGTTTTATAACGCGCAGTTAGGCCGCATCGAAATGCACTTGGTAAGCAATACCGATCAAACCGTCAATATTGGAAACCAGCAATTCGCGATACAGGAAGGTGAAAGCATCCATACCGAGAACTCCCATAAATACACGGTTACAGAGTTTGAAGATTTAGCAAAGCAGGCAAATTGGAAAAGCATTCACAATTGGCTAGATGATGAACGCCTATTTAGCGTTCACTTATTAAAATCCTGCTGATGAATCAGTTTTGTTTTTGCACCAGCTTTTCGATCAGGTTTTTCTGCTCTGGAAAACGCCAGCTTATAGTGTCTCGTTGCATCTGATCCAGCCAGCCAACTTGCTTCACTTCAAATTTATCCTGCGGATCAAATGCAATATCCCCAGTAGGCTGACATAGGTACAGCCGAAAGCCGTTGGGAAACTGATGCAAATGAGCAAGTACCGACACATCCATGCCAGTCTCTTCTATGGTTTCACGGTGCGCTGTGCACGCTGCACGCTCTCCCCATTTTTTACCGCCACCAGGCAAGGACCAGGCCTGGTTGGAATTTTGTTGAACCATCACAATCCGCTGATTTTGTACGATTAAACAACCTGCATTTGCAACTTGAGTATCGTCTGGTAATTGCCCACAATCCTGAGCACCTGAACTACAAGCAGTTAATAAAATGGCTGTGATTATAATTTTGATGGCTCTCATAGGCCTTCCTGGTTAACGAGAATTTACCTGGCACGGGCCTGAAATCCGTGATTTAATCAGGCGTCCCACCGATGCTTCCCCCATAAAACGCAACCATTGACCAGCCAGCTCATTCACCCCACCTACTAAACTGGCATTTTCAAAAGATGTTTTTGCCCGGTTACGCATTCCCAATTTTAATTCACTGATGCCCAATAATAAATTGGCCTCGCCGACCGTTTTTTTGTTAATCGCACGAGTACAGGCTTCCAGAATCACATCATGCATGGCTTGCCACTGTTCTCGCTCCTTCAGCAATTTTGCCCAATAAAAATATAATTGTGCATCACCACTGGCCCTGGCTGCCTTCGCCAGTGACTGCAAAGCAAGCTCGTGCTCCTGTGCCTGCAGCTGATATTCGAAAAGGCGGCGATAGTTGGCTGCCGAAGCAGACAATCGCTTGTGATCGATAGCTTGCTCCATAATCAGCGCCGCTTGATAAGGTGCGTTCTGAGCTGCATAGAGATCGCACATTAACAGCAGAGATTGTTCACTGAAAGAAAAACCTCGCTTTTGTGCCAAGATCAACATGGAAAGTGCCTGCTTTTGATTCCCCTGTTTTACGTATACTGTTGCCAGCTGAAACCAGTATTGGGGCTCCTCTTCATCAAGCCCGATCAATTTTAACAACGCCAGCTCGCATTGATCAAAACGGTCGATATGATAGGCAATGGCAAGCACCTGCTTATAAAAAGTTTCGGAGGGTGATTCCGCTGCAACTAACGCTTGGTCTAAGGTGTCAGAGGCTTTAGTGTATTGTTTCATATCAACATAGGCTTTAGCGTAGAGCAAAGCCACATCAGCATCATTAATTTTGTGCGGTAACGCAATTGTCCTTAACGTGGTAATGGTTTGTTGCGGTTGCTTCATTAACAAATATATTTTTGCCAACTCTACCGACATCTGCCTATTTAAAATTTCCGACAAGCCATTAGCCGCTAACGCCTGCTGGTAGTAAAGCACTGCCTTATCATACTGCTGCTGTTGAACATAATGATGGGCCAGATGGCGGCCCGCACTGGAACGGGCATACTGGTCTTCGATGCCATCAAATTGTTGTTCCAGCTCTTCTACAGACAACTCGACAGACTCTCCCAACGCTTGCTCAGGATTCATGAGTAACTTACTACGATACTGCTCCGCCAACACCGGGCCGCAGATAATCACCACTAGAAATGCCAACAACCACCGCGTCATAACTTACAAATCCAAGCGCAGATTGTTCTGAGGATAATCTTTCCAGAACAGCTCAATACGCTGAGTAAGTATGATATCGCCTTTGACATCAAGGCTACGCATATCATAGATCCAGTCTTCCACCGCTTTAATCACCTTTTCTTCAAAAATACCACGCGGATGAGAATCCAGTACACGTACATTTTTGGTTTTACCCTGGGGAGTCAAGGTAAAGGCCACCAGCACCCAGCCATCTATCTTATTTTGCCAGGCAATTTCAGGGATGTTTGGTCGCCGTGTTCCCAGTGGCACCACTTCAATATAACCACTATTTTTTTCTCCCAAAGACAAGCCAGCGCTCCCTATGGCGGAAGACCAAGTGGTGGTTGGTGCCGAAATATTCAGGTCGCTTGGTTCTAAATGCGATACTGCCAAATTCATTGCTGGGTTTTCCAACGGGCCAGGAGCCGTAATAGGCTGAACATCCATAACCGGTTCTGGCTCGGATTGTTTAGGCATTTCTGGTTGCTGCTCTGGCTCTGGTTCCAGTTTAGGTGGGAGTGGCTGAATCAAATCCACATAAGACATAGTTTGATCTACTTCAACCTGGTTTTGTTTATTTGCCACCAACCCAATCATAAATAAAAATAAACATAGTGTGATTACTAGAGCAAACACTACGGAGAGGAGAAAGCGCAATGGGGTCTCCTTTATTGGCTAGCAGCGTTGACTGCCATAGCACTGGCTGCCACAGCAATCTTATCGATGCCAGCCAGACGTACTTGATCCATCACCTGCACCAACAGCCCAGTATGAGCCTTTTCGTCGGACTGGATCACAACAGTACCCTGAGGATTTTCTGCATGTAAGCGTGCAACAGTAGCCCTTAACGCGCGGACATCAATGGGCCTGCGATCTATCCAAACCTCACCGCCTTCGTTAATGGCAATAAATATATTAGCGCTCTCCTGACGTTGGGCAGTACTGGCTTGTGGCGTATTCACATTAATGCCTGCTTCCTTTACAAAGGATGTGGTAACAATAAAAAAGATCAGCATAATAAACACCACATCCAGCATGGGCGTTAAATCCAACTCGCTATCTTCACTGGCTTGCTGATGCCTCCTAACCGCCATATTCTACTTCCCCATCCATTATCAAGAAGTCAGCAAGTTGCTCAGCTTTACGCTGCGCCCAACTTTTTAGTTGGGAAGAAAAATACAAACCACTAATGGCCACCACCAGGCCAGCCATGGTGGGCAATGTGGCTCGATATACACCTTGCGCCATGGCCTGAGCATCACTGGTACCTGATATGGAAATCACTTCAAACACAGAAACCATGCCGGTAACCGTTCCCAATAGCCCGAGCAACGGGCATATCATAATTAATGTTTTGATGGTCGATAGCAGCGACGTTAATTCAAGGCGAGCCTGACACAACAACTCTTCGCGAACTTTATGGGCACGCCAGGAATGACGATCTGCTCGTGAGTTCCACTGTGCTTGAATACGATGACTGCGACCGCGAAACGTCACTTGAGAAAACCACACCCTTTCCAGAATCAATGCCCATAACAGCAAACAAACAAAAAACAACACCCAGATAATTACACCGCCCTGTTCGGTAAAATATTGCAGCTCTAAGAACGGATTGGTAAAAGTGAAACTATCCATCGGCTTTTTCCATTGCTCTTGCCAATATACCGGCACTTTGCTCATCCAGTTTCTGCACCAGATTACGCGATAAGGAAGCCACTAGATTGTGCCCAAACAGCAATGGAATTGCCGCCACCAACCCAAGCACTGTTGTCATCAATGCTTGGGAAATGCCACCAGCCATCAGTTTTGGATCACCATTACCAAACAAGCTGATGGACTGGAACGTCAAAATCATTCCGGTAACGGTTCCCAACAGTCCAAGCAAGGGAGCGACTGCCGCCAGCAACTTAATAAAACCTTGCCCTCTCTCCAATCTTGGCAGCTCCGATAACACCAGCTCATCCAACTTAAATTGAATATTTTCTTCCACATCCACATCAACGTTCTGGGCTCGTTTGAGAATACGTCCCAGAGGGTTGTTGTCACTGGGAAGTTCGGGGTTGCGTAATTGCGCTTTCACCCTGACAGCAACCCATGTAAGGTATAGGCTACGCCACAAGGTTATCAACAATCCTATGATGCCCAAGCTAATGATAATCAACCCAATTGTGCCACCTTGCTCGACTCGCTCGCGTAAGTTAGGCGCGTAACTCATCATACTTAGCAGACTACCTTTTGTGGGATCGATTATCATGGCTGCCGTTTTCTGCTGACTTTGCATATATTCGTTTGCAACATTAATCAGGCGCTTTGGTGGCTGCCTTGCCAGCAATAACAATTCACGGGTTTCGGGAACATAGCGTAGAAACGCATCTTGAGTCACCGCGGTAAAGCCTGCAATCCGCACCACTTCTTGTTGGGAAATTTCGCCTTCAGCTGTGACCACCTCTGCAGTATACTGTTGTGCAATGCTGGCAGCGGTCATTTCTTCTTGCAATAACAGCCACAAGGATTCTAAATCCTGGATGGTAGGCAATGTTTTAATGGCTGCTAAACGTTCCAATTCCAAATGTCGGTCAGGAAAAGCCGAGCTGATTAAAGATTGATTCAAATTAGCAGAAACGTCGCCAGAAAACTGAGCAAAGGCGGATTGGATATCACCAAGGTCTTGTGTTTGTTTACTAAGTTCTTGTTTCAGATCTTCAATCTTGGACTGATTAGCTTTCGTCGCGGCTAATAAGGGTGCAGCTTGCCCTTCGACTTTTTGTTTCTGTAACTTCAATTGCTGCAATCGTTTCTGCTGTTGATTTCTTTCCTGTAAAAAGCGTTCTTCACGTTGCTTATGTTTTTCCCGCTCGATAATTCTTTCTTGTTTAATAACGTGCAAAAGTTGCTGTAGATTCTGTACCGGCTCTGCACCTTCGCTTTTTACCTCTGCAACGGAAAGCCCACTAGCAAAAACACTGAGCAGAATTGCATTAATGAATACAAATTTATTCATAGTTTCTGCTCCTCAACGGTAGGTATAGGCAAATTCAACAGTTGTGGAGCCAATTGATTTTTTGCTACTCGAATCCCATTTAATATTGCGTAATGGTAGGACTCGTCCAGTGGCTGCCAGTCACGAATGGCTTTATTCCACATAGCGCTTTGTTTACCATCCAGAGATTGATAAAACAATGCTATTCTCCCCACCCTAAGCACTTCAACCGAGAGCGTCTTACCCTGAACGTTCACTCTATCACGATAGGCCTCCATGGTATTTCCATAATCCATTTCAATTTGAAAGGCTTCCATCAATAGGCGATATTTTTGCGAAATGGGCAAATTGCCATCTTCAATTTTTGTTCGTAAACCAAGCAATCCATTAATGCGTTGCTGGTGGTGAAAGGGCAAGTCCAAAACAACAAACTGTTCCAACGCCGCTAACATGGTTTTCAACAGCGGCCCCATTTTTTGTTGGGTATAGCGCACTGATTCTAGCTGCCGATTTAGCGAGGCTATTTCCTGACGCTGTGCGTTCTCTCTTTGTCTTAATTCATCCAGGTAGTGCTTTTGATAATCTGAATCTGTTAACAGGCGGTTATACTCCTGCAACAGCTGCTGCGTCTGCTCAGACAAACGATCAACTTGCTGTTGTGATTTTGCTGCATCCGATTGAATTGCAGTGGCTTGTTTCAGATTTTGATCCAAGGTTGCCGCCCAAACAGACGAAAGAGGAAGGGACACGAGAAGCAACCCCAAACAGAATACTCTGTGCTTCATATTATTCCTATGGTTAACGATTTGGCACTATGCTTTATTAACTCGATCATAAATCATACAGCAGCGTATCTCCAATCAGCTCAAACAAGATCCTATACGGCCTGCTGGGTGCCTATATTGTCCTTGCGGCTACCGTATTTTTCGATGATCTCTTTCAGCAACTCCAACCTTATGGGCTTGGATAGATAATCATTCATACCTGCTTCAATACATTTTTCTCGATCCCCATCCATGGCATTAGCGGTCATGGCGATAATGGGCGTCTGTGCCGCCGCTCCCTCAAGTTCTCGAATACAACGAGTGGTTTCGTAGCCATCCATATCGGGCATCTGGATGTCCATTAACACCAAATCAAACTTTGCCTGCTTTAATACAACCAGCGCCTCTACGCCGCTGCACACCGCTATCATTGATATTATGCCCAGCTTTCTTAACATTCCAACAGCTACTGCTTGATTCACTGCATTGTCTTCCACCAAAAGAACTCTAAGTTGGCTCTCAGACACGGGAGCAGACATTGGAACCTCCTGCGCCTTATTCGTTTGAGGTAACAACGGCTCGTTTTCCTCCATGACACAAGGCAACATGAAAGAGAACTCAGAGCCTTGGCCTAGTTTAGAACGGATCTTCAATTCCCCACCCATTAATATCACCAGTTTTTGACTGATGCTTAACCCCAAACCGGTACCACCATATTCACGAGTATGGGTGCCATCTGCCTGCTTAAAGCTTTCAAATATCAGGCCCTGACTATCAGGTGCAACACCTACCCCAGTATCCTTGACAGAAAATCGAATTCGATTACCTTGGCTGCGATCTAGGCTAATCCTTATTGTCACCTTGCCTTTATGGGTGAACTTTATGGCATTGCTTAATAAGTTTGTCATCACCTGCCACAAACGCACTCGGTCACAGATCATTGTATCTGGGACAAAGGCATCAACATTTAACACCAATTCCAAACGCTTACTTTGAGCTATTGGGGTATATAAACTGGTTAAATCATTGCAGAACTCGCGAATACTGAAATGGTTCATATCCAGGGCAAGCTCACCTGCTTCGATTTTAGATAGCTCCAGCACGTCATCAATCAACTCAAGCAAAGTACGACCCGAGCGTTTTGCGGTCTCCAAATAATGGCTCTGGATAGAATTCATATTTGGGTCGTCCATCAACTCCAACATACCCAAAACACCATTCATAGGTGTTCTAATTTCATGGCTGACATTGGCCAAAAACTCAGAGCGCACTTGTAGTGCTTTCTCAAGTTGCTTATTCATTTGGCTTAGTTCAAGCAAATGCTTTTCCGAAGCGACAGATTTCTCATGCTCTAGCTTTTTCTCTTGCTCAAGCCGAAACTTATCTGTTTTCAAGGTATCAATTCGTGCTGCCAAACTCATACTGAACATCACCATTTCGCAAGCTGAACCAAACTTAATAATCGAATGGGCATAGTTATAGAAAGGTAAAACATTCAACGCAGACGCCACAGTAAAGAGAATACAGGTTACAAAAACGACATGTCCAAAGAAGAAATATGCGGTACTGCCGTAACCCTGAGTAAAGCGTTTAAGAGAAACACCCAGAATGAAAAACAC